>NZ_JAGUUD010000073.1:0-45490 GCF_020177535.1 Paraburkholderia sp. XV
AACCGGAGGGCGACCTCGCCGACGCCGATGTCGCGCGGGTGCTGGAGATGCTGCGCACTGTGTGATCCACCGTGCAGCAGTTGGAATCCAGCGAAGGTAGCGCCTCTCACTTCACTCGCGTTCGGGCGGGCCTCAAAAGCTCGGCCCGACGCGAGATTTCTCTGCGGCGGTTCGCCGACCAGCTGCCGGAACATCGCAATTCACGCGTTCGCGCTGCAATAGCGCGGTTCGCGCATCAATGCCCGATGCGACTGGCCGATATTTCCCGAATGTCCTAAAGCGTTCCCCGATATTGCCGTTAAAGCTGTTCAGTCAACTCTTCGCCGGCGCGTGCTGGCATCGATCAGCATGCGCAACATTACGGTACGGGCCAGCCTGCTTGCATTGCTTGTGGTATTTGCGTCGATGATTCTGCTGGGCGGCGTGGTCGGCATCGGCGCGCTGAAGATCACCAACGGCAACGCGCAGAATCTGCGCGACATGGCGCGTCAAACCATTCTCGTCAACGATGCGTACAAGGACACCACGCGCACGCGTTCGGCGATGGTGCGCGCCTACTCCGCGCTGAAGGAGCGCAACGACACGGCCACGCGCGACTCGGCACTGCAAAGCGCGCAACGCTCGCTCGACCTGTCGGTGCGCGAGACGCAGGCTTTCGAGAAGTCGGATGCGTTCGACGGCATGGACGCTGCGCTCAAACAGCAACTGCTCGATTCGGCAACGCAACTCGCCGCGACACTCAACCGCGCCGCCGACGCATTGCGCAACGGCGACACGGCGACCTACGCGGCGCTCAACGATCGCGACATCACCGCGTCGGGCGCTGCCTATTCGGCGAACGTCGAGAAATTCCAGAAGCTCGCGAACCAGCTTTCCGAAGATGCGCTCGCGAGCGGCAACGAGCGCTATCAATGGATCGTCGGCACGGTGATGTTCGGCATCGCGATCGCAGTGGCGTTGATCGTGCTTGCCTACATCGCGTTGCAACGCACGGTCACCACGCCGCTCAAGCAGGCGGCCAACGTGCTCGATCGCATCGCCTCCAACGATCTCACGGTGCGCGTGCCGGAGGCGAGCAAGAGCGAGATCGGTCAGCTGTTCGCCGCAATGCACCGCATGCAGTCGGGTCTCACGCGCACGGTTTCCGGCGTGCGCGAAAGCTGCGAGGCTATTCATACGGCGGCGCGCGAGATCGCAGCGGGCAATCTCGATCTGTCGAGCCGCACTGAAGAGCAGTCGGCCTCCCTCGAAGAAACGGCGGCGAGCATGGAGCAACTGACGTCGACTGTGAAGCAGAACGCCGAGCACGCGCGCGAAGCCAACAGGCTTGCCACGAGTGCAGCCGATCTCGCGCAGCAGGGCGGCGACGTGGTCGAGCGCGCGGTGCACACGATGGCCGAGATCAGTTCCAGTTCGAGCAAGATTGCGGACATCATCGGCATGATCGACAGCATTGCGTTTCAGACGAATATCCTCGCGCTGAATGCGGCCGTCGAGTCGGCGCGCGCGGGCGAGCAGGGGCGCGGGTTCGCCGTCGTCGCTGGCGAAGTGCGCACGCTCGCGCAGCGCAGCGCGGGCGCCGCACGCGAGATCAAGGCGCTGATCGGCACGTCCATCGACCACGTGCAGAACGGCAACGGACTCGTCGCGCAGGCGGGCGCGACGATGACCGAGATCGTGCGGTCGGTTCGCAACGTCGCGGGCATCATGGGCGAAATCACGACGGCGACGGCCGAGCAGAGCGACGGCATCGAGCAGGTCGGCCACGCAGTGAGCCAGATGGACCAGGTCACGCAGCAGAATGCGGCGCTCGTCGAACAGGCGGCCGCCGCGGCGAGCGCGCTCGAAAGCCAGGCGCAGACCATGCGCGAAGCCGTTTCGGCATTCCGGCTTGCCAAGGCGTTTTGATCGCCCGCGGGTCCGCACTTTTCAGGTTCCGTAACAGAGGCTTTTACGGCGCGCCGTCTTTTCCGCTTGCGCACGCTTTCCGGACTGCACGTGAGTTCAACAACACGTGACAGTCCAGGGAGTTCTCATGCAGTATCTGTTTGCAACGCGCGTCAAGCCGCAACGTTGCTTATGTCAGCGATCTGGGCGGCACGATTCGCCGCGTTTCGCTCGACGGTTCGGACACATGCGTCGCCGCCATGCACTGCCGAACGTTCTTCCAGTGTCGGATTCAAGCAGCCACCGATGCTCGAAAGAAACGCCTTGGAACGTGCCGCAATAGCAAACGTCCAGCTATGAAGGGGCTGCATCGGAAGGGCCCGCGTGTGTAGCGGCACGCGATCCGGGTCAAGCGATAAGCGTTGCGGGGCAACAATCGAGCGCACTCGTTCTGCCGTGGAAAAGGCTGCTGTTTGCAACCGTTTTACGGTTGGGGCAGCACTACTGCCTATTCCTGCGAGCAGGCACGCAGCATCGGCGGCGAGTTGTTCATCGCCGACACAAGTGTTGTGCCGTCGCGGGTATTTACGTCATGTACCCGCGTTCAGATAATCCGCTCACCTGCTGCGAATCACGAATCACGAATCACGAATCACGAATGTCGATTCGCAGCGAAACGGTGACGATATGAGCTTTGCCGAATGGCTTGAGGTATGGGCTTTCGAACGGGCAGCGATAAGCGGTATGCCCGGGATATCAATCGCAGCGGCGCTCATCGCTCCACCTACTCGTGCACATTGCCAACAGGAGCTTCCATGCAAAACGATATCCTTCCTCAAGTCCCGTCGCGTCGCCGCTTTATCGGCGTGGCGGCTGCCGCGGTCGCCGCAGGTTCGTTGAGCCGATTCGCCTTTGCGCAGACGAATCAGGCAGTCGTTGACATCACGCCGTCGGCTGGCGGCGACAAGACGGCCATCCGCAAGCTTCGTGTGCACGTGCCGGAATCGCAACTGACAGATCTGCGCCGACGCATCAAGGCGACCAGATGGCCCGAGCGCGAGACCGTCACGGATGCGTCACAAGGCGTGCAACTCGCGACGATGCAAAAGCTCGCCACCTACTGGTCGACTAACTACGACTGGCGCAAGGTCGAAGCGAGACTGAATGCGCTGCCGCAATACGTGACTGAAATCGACGGACTCGACATTCACTTCATCCACGTACGATCGAAACAGAAAGACGCGTTGCCGATGATCATCACGCATGGATGGCCGGGCTCGATCATCGAGCAAATGAAAGTCATCGATCCTCTGACCAATCCGACGGCGCACGGTGGTAACGCATCGGATGCATTCGATGTCGTGATCCCGTCGCTTCCCGGCTACGGCTTCTCAGGCAAGCCGACAGCAACGGGTTGGGACCCGGCGCGGATCGCACGCGCATGGGTGACCTTGATGCAGCGTCTCGGCTACACGCGATACGTCGCGCAAGGCGGGGATTGGGGCAATGCCGTCACCGAGCAGATGGCGCTTCTGACGCCGCCGGGACTCATCGGCATTCATACCAACATGCCCGCCACGGTCCCCGACGACATTGCGAATGCACTCAAGTATGGCAACCCGCCGCCCGCCGGCCTGTCGCCCGATGAACAGCACGCGTTCGATCAGCTCGATTACTTCTACAAGCACGGTCTGGGGTACGCGCAAGAGATGGCGAACCGGCCGCAAACGCTGTATGGCATCGAAGATTCGCCTATCGGTCTTGCCGCGTGGATGCTCGATCACGACGCGGCGAGTCAGGCGATGATTGCCCGCGTGTTCGACGGACAAACTGAAGGGTTGTCGCGCGACGACGTGCTCGACAACGTCACGCTGTATTGGGTGACCAATACGGGCATCTCGTCGGCGCGGCTCTATTGGGAGAACAAGCTCAATTTCTTTGCGCCGAAGCACGTGAGCATTCCCGTCGCGGTCAGCGTGTTCCCGGATGAAATCTACTCGGCGCCAAAGAGCTGGACCGAGAAGGCGTATCCCAAGCTGATTCACTACAACCGTTTGCCCAAAGGCGGCCACTTTGCAGCCTGGGAGCAACCGCAAGCATTCACGGACGAGGTGCGCCTGAGTTTCCGCTCGCTGCGCTGAGATGGGATGAGATGAGGGCACGGACGACGCGGCGCGCACGTCGTCCGTGTCGCGTCGGTTGATTAGCGGTCGACGCGTTGCTAATGCCGTCACGCGTCGGCGTTGGCATCGAACGAACGTCCGTGTTGTAACCGCTATCTGCAGTGCGGCATAAAGCCGCATTAAGTCGTTCGTTGGTTTGCCGTAAACAAGTTGTAACCAACAACGAGGCACGACTGCAATGAAACTGCGCGACCTGAATGTCTCGACACGCCTGCTTGCCGGATTCGGCCTGTTGACGGCCTTGCTGCTCGCTGTGGCGATGATCGGTTTCTATGGCCTGTGGGCGCTGAACGGCAAACTGGACGAGATTGCCCGCGTCAACGGTACGCAGGCACGTCTCGCCAACGAGCTTCGCACGTCGATTCAGGACCGCGCAATCGCGATGCGCAACGTCGTGCTCTATACGACCGCTGCGGACAGGCGAGCCGAAGCCGAGCGGATTGCGAAGCAGAGCGCGCTTTACGCGGACGCGTATCAGAAGCTCGACCGCATGTTTGCGGAAGAAGCCGGAACCGACGCGCGCGAGCGTTCGCTGATGGCCGCGCTCAAGCAGGAAGAGTCCGCTGCTGTGCCGCCGATGAGCAAGGTGGTCGAGCTCAGTCTCGCGAACGACACGATCGCCGCGACCCAGTTGCTGCTCGCACGTGCCCGGCCGACGCAACGCACATGGCTTGCGCACGCGGCGGAGCTCGCGGATTTCGAAGACCAGTCGAATCTCGTCGCGCAGCAGGACGCAATCGCGACCTACTCGCGGATTCGCGTGCTGATCGCGGCGATCGTGGCGGCATCGATTGCGCTCGCGCTGCTCACGGCGACGCTGATTACCCGCAGCATCCTGCGGCAACTGGGCGGCGAGCCGCGCAGCGCGCAGGATATCGCCGCGCAGATCGCGCAGGGCAATCTCGCCGTCAAGGTCGATCTCGCGAACGCCGATGCCGACAGCCTGATGGGATCGCTGGACACGATGCGCGCGCGGCTCACGTCGATCGTCGCCGACATCAAACAATCGGCCGAGTCGATCTCGGTCGCGGCGGGCGAAATCGCGCAGGGCAACACCGATCTGTCGCAGCGCACGGAAGAGCAGGCGGCTTCGCTGGAAGAAACGGCCGCGAGCATGGAAGAGCTTACGTCGACAGTCCGGCAGAACACCGAAAACGCTCGCCAGGGCAGCACGCTGGCGAGCAACGCATCGCAGACCGCGACGACGGGCGGCGATGTGGTACGCAAGGTCGTCGCGACGATGGACGACATCTCATCGAGTTCTTCGCGCGTGTCCGAGATCATTTCGGTGATTGAAGGCATTGCGTTCCAGACCAACATTCTCGCGCTCAACGCGGCCGTCGAAGCGGCGCGCGCCGGAGAAGAGGGCCGCGGCTTCGCTGTGGTCGCGGGCGAGGTTCGCACGCTCGCGCAACGCAGCGCTGCCGCCGCGAAAGAGATCAAGGCGTTGATCGAAACATCCGCTGCCCATGTGTCGACGGGCTCGACGCTCGTGCACGACGCGGGCGAGACGATGAACGACGTGGTCCGCTCGGTGAAGCGCGTGACCGACATCATGAGCGAAATCGCGGCGGCGTCGACAGAACAGTCGACGGGCATCGAACAGGTCAATACGGCCGTCGCGCAGATGGATCAGGTGACGCAGCAGAATGCCGCGCTCGTCGAACAGGCGACAGCAGCCGCGCAGGCGATGGCCGATCAGGCCGCAAGCCTCAAGGCTGCGGTGGCGATGTTCAGGCTCGATGGCGGGCAGCAGGGGATTCATGCGGCGGCTGCGCTCGCGACGCCGATTCGCACTCGCGCGGTGGCCGCGAAGAAGGGCGTCGCACAACGCGAGCCGGCCGTTCAAACGCGGGCGGAAGTTGAGTGGGAGACGTTTTGAATCGACGTGTCGTAAACTCCTGGGACGTATTCAAGGAGCGACTGCCATGACCCCGCAACAACGTTACCTCGCTGAAGCAATCGAACTCGCCTACGGCAATATCGAGAGCGGCGGCCGGCCGTTTGGCGCAGTGATCGTCAAGGATGGAAAGGTCGTCGCAACAGGCGTGAACGACATACTGCGCACGAACGATCCGACCTCGCACGCGGAATTGAACGCGATCCGCGCGGCGAGCCAGAAACTCGGCTCGCCGGATCTCGCGGGATGCACGGTGTATGCGAGCGGTCATCCGTGTCCGATGTGTCTTGCCGCGATGCGGATGGCGGGCATCGGTGAAGTGTTTTATGCGTACTCCAACGAAGACGCCGCGCCTTATGGGCTATCGACAGCGGCTGTGTACGCCGACCTCGCGAAGCCGTTTGCCGAGCAAACCATCAAGATCCGTTATGAACCGGTTCGGCTGGAATCGCATGGTGATCTATACGCTGACTGGAAGCAGCGGCAGGGCGCGTAGGCACAACCCTGTCTTGCCTTCTTGAAACGTGCCTGTAGCGCTCTCCGCTACAGGCATCGAAAAATTGCGACTCTGCCGCCAAATAATTGCGTTTGTCGTACTCGTGTTTCGCCGATAACCTGCCCTTGTCCCCAACGACAGCGTTATTCGAGGAAAGCGAGTCATGAAATTGCTGAGGAACACGTGGTACGCCGCGGCGTGGAGCCGCGATGTCGGCGTCGATTTTTCCACCCGCGAGTTGCTAGGCGAGCCGATGCTGCTCTACCGCAAGCACGATGGCGCACCCGTCGCGATGATCGACCGCTGCCCGCATCGCTTTGCACCACTGTCGATGGGCAAGCGTGTCGGCGACGGCGTCGAATGCGGGTATCACGGACTGCAGTTCGACTGTAGCGGCGACTGCTCGAAGAATCCGCACGGCGACGGCCGCATTCCTCCCGGCGCGCGCGTGCGCAGCTTTCCGGCAGAAGACCGGTATGGGCTCGTGTGGATATGGGCGGGCGAACCATCGCGCGCCGACGCGAGCCTGATCCCCGATTTTTCGCATCTGGTGTCGCCGCGACTGAAAACCGTCGGTGAGGAGATGACCCAAACAGCGCATTACGAACTGGTCGTCGATAATCTGATGGACCTTTCGCATGTGAACTACCTGCACGCGCCGTATCAGCAGGTCGACGATTTTCTTCAGGCGAAACACGATGTCGTGCAGGACGGCAGTGCGCTGGAAAGCCGGCGCATGGTGGCCGCGACGCGCGCGCCGCAATCGTTCCGCCCGTTTCTCGACGATCCCGACGCGCCCGTGGATTACTGGCTGAACATACGCTGGCATGCGCCGGGCTGCTGTCTGCTGGAGACGGGCGTGGTGCCCGCTGGCAGGCCGCGCGAGCAAGGCCTCGTGCGGATCGGCACGCACATCGTCACACCCATCGGTGCAGCGGCGACGCAGTATCTGTATGCGAGTTCGCGCAACTATCGTCTCGACGATCCTGACGCGGACGACGAAACGGCACGCTGGCAGCAAATGGGCTTTCACGAACAGGACAAGCCGATGATCGAAGGCGTGCAGACGCGCATGGGCGAGCGCGAGCTGTTGTCGATGCGTCCCGTCCTGCTCGCCACCGACGCGGCCGCGATCCGCGCGCGGCGTCTGCTCGCGGCGATGATCGACGCCGAGGCGCGAACCGATCAGCCTGTGCCCCTGGCGATAGCGTAAGCGACGCAAGAAACCAGAAAAGAAGGCGGGACGCACCGCGCCCGCTTCAAGGAGACAGACATGCAATCGACCGCAACGCCGCGCGCGGCTGCCGCGCTGATCGACAGCCGGCCGCTCTCGGCCTATCAGCGACTGATTCTCGTGCTATGCGGATCAGTCATCTTCCTCGATGGTCTCGACACCCAGTCCATCAGCGTCGCCACCAAAGCCATGGCCCATGCGCTCGACGTGCCGCTCGCGAGTTTCGGCGTGGTGTTCTCGGTGCTGCAACTGGGCGGCCTGATCGGCACCTTCGTGTTCGGCTATCTCGCCGACCGTGTCGGCCGCCGGCCGCTCGTGATCGCTGCCGCGTTGCTGATCGGCGCGCTCACGCTTGGAACGGCGTCCGTGGAGAACTACACGCAACTGCTGATCGTGCGCTTTCTCGGCGGCATCGGCCTCGGCGGCATCTTTCCCTGTGTTCTCGCGCTCGGTGCCGAATATGTGCATAGCCGCTCCAGAGGGCTCGCGGTCGCGGTGCTGTTCGCCAACTACTCGCTCGGCGCAGCGGTCGGCGCGGTCGTCAACGGCTATGTGCTCGCGCACTTCGGGTGGCGTGCGGTATATGTGGTGGGCGGCGCGCTGTCGATCGCAGCGGCGCTCGCCATCGTCGCGTGGCTGCCGGAGTCGCCGCATTTCCTGATCTCGCGCGGCAAGACGCAGAAGTTGCGCGCCGTGTTCTCGCGGCTCTTTCCTGGCGAGACCATCGACGTCGACCAGCTACGGTTGAACGCGGCGGCGGGCGCTGCGCAAGTGACGCGCAAGGGCGTGCCCGTGCGAGAGATATTCAGCGAAGGCCGCGCGGGCATCACGTTGTTGCTGCTCGGCATCCTGATGCTGAGTTACGCGACCATCAAGGTCATGACCGTATGGCTCACGCCGCTGCTGCAGACGGCGGGCATCTCGGTGGTGCAAACATCGTATGTGCTCGCGAGCCTCGACATCGGTTCGATGCTCGGACTCGGGTTGGCCGGATACCTGGTGAGCCGCTTCGGGCCGACACGTTCGCTGTTGCCTGCGCTGCTCGTGCTCGCCGTGACGACGGTTGTCGTTGCATTCGAGGTCACGCGCTTCGCGGCGCTGCTGCCAGGCGGCTTCGTGATCGGCTTCACGGGCGGTATCGGACAATCCGCGCCGCTCGCGCTGTTCGCGCTCATCTTTCCGACGCGTGTGCGCTCCACGGCGCTTGGACTCGGCGGTGCGGCGGGACAGATCGGCAAGATCGGCTCGCCGATGCTGGTGGGTGCCGTCCTCGCGAACGGCTGGAAGCCGGACACGATTCTCTTTGCGGTCGCGCTGCTGCCTGCCATCGGCGTGTTGCTGATGCTGCTCGTGAGACTGTCGCGCCGCTATGCGGTGGCAAGCGTGAGCCAGAGTGCCTGACGACATCAATCCGAATCCCCCATGAAAACAGGTATCAGAAGGATCGAAGAGGTCGCGCAAGGCATCCGCATGTTCGAACTCGCACCGCTCGACGGCACGCGGCTTCCGGAATACACACCGGGCGCGCACATTGACGTGCATCTGCCGACAGGCCTCGTTCGCCAGTACTCGCTATGCGGAGGTCCACAGCAACGCGACGCCTACGTGATAGCGGTGCAACACAACGCTGCATCGCGCGGCGGTTCGCGCGCGATGCACGCATTGCAGGTGGGCGACACGCTGAGTATCGACGGGCCGCGCAATCATTTTCCGCTCGCGAACGACGCGCGGTATTCGGTGCTGCTCGCGGGCGGCATTGGCATTACGCCGCTGCTGAGCATGGCCGAGCGGCTCGCGCAGACGCAGGCCTCGTTCGAGCTGCACTATTGCGTACGCAATCGCGAGCGGGCGGCCTTTCTCGACCGGCTCGACGCGCCGCATCTGAATGGCCGTTGCACGCTCTACACCGACGACGCACCCGCCGATGCGCGAATCGACGTTGCGCGTATCGTGCGCGATCCGTTGCCTGGTTCGCATCTGTACGTGTGCGGTCCTTCCGGCTTCATGGACCACGCATTCGATACAGCGAAGCAGGCCGGCTGGACGGACCGGCATTTGCATCGCGAGTATTTCAGCGCGCCCGCGATCGACACGCGTGACAACGCGCCCACGGCGCGCGCGTTCAGCGTACGGCTGGCACGCAGCGGCAAGTTGGTAAGCGTAAGCGAACGGGAAACGGTGGTGCAGGCGCTCGCCGCGCACGGCGTGTGCATCGAGACATCGTGCGAGCAGGGTGTCTGCGGCACGTGTCTGACGCGCGTGCTGGCGGGCGATCCCGAACATCGCGACCTGTATCTGACCGACGACGAGCGCGCCCGCAATGATCAGTTCCTGCCGTGTTGCTCGCGCTCGCATACAGACGAGCTGGTTCTCGATCTTTGATCGCGGCAATCCCGGATTGCGACGCGCCGCGCGGCTGGGTACGATGGGTTACGTCCCTCGACGGAGCCTTTCCCCTTGAGCACACAAGCGCTGCCATCGATCAATCATCTGCGCAGCTTCCAGGTGATCGGCCACCATCTGAACCTCGTGCATGCGGCCCGCGAACTGCATCTGAGCCCATCGGCGCTCAGCTATCAGCTTGGCGTGCTCGAAGAGCGGCTCGGCACGCGGCTTTTCACGCGCACCGGGCGCGGGCTCGCGTTTACGGAAGCGGGGCGCCTGCTGCACGGCGAAGTCGATCAATGTCTGCAACGGTTATGGTCGGCGTGGCAGCGCGTAGCAGCGAACGAACGCCCGGCGCCGCTCGTCGTCAACTCGCTGCCGACCTTCGCGATGCACTGGCTCCTGCCCCGGCTCACAGCCGTGCAGGAACAGTTCGCCAATGTGGAGATTCGCGTGTCGATTGCGCAGGTGGACCTGGAGCGCGAGGCGCTCGACTGCGCGATCGCCTATGGCGACGGTCACTGGCCAGGCGTGCATTGCGACTTCCTGCGCGAGGAGTCGCTGATCGTCGTGTGTTCGCCTGACACGCTGTCGGCGAACGGACCGCTGTCGAGCGTCGCCGATCTTGCGCGCTTCACGCTGCTCTCGGCGAAAACGCGGCCCGACGATTGGACCGTCTGGGCCGATGCTGCGCAACAGCCATTGCCGCCAGGCGGACGCCAGTTGTTACTCGCATCGCGCAACATGGTGATCCAGGCCGCCTGCGAAAACCTCGGCGTCGCCGTGGTGGACCCGGCGATGGTGCGGACCGAACTGTCGTCGGGCCGCCTCGTGCAGGCGCTGCCGCAGACCGCGAAGGGCCAGGGGGCGTATTACCTCGTTTATCCGGCGGGCGAGGAGTCGCTGGCGCGCGTGGCGGCATTTCGCGCATGGCTGCTCGCCGAAATGGCGCGCGACACGGCTGCGGGTTTATCCGTCTGAGCCGGCGCGTGGTCGACGCTAAAGGCGCTACAGGCGCTACAGGCGCTACATTCGCAAGGCCGCGATGTACTTCGCCCGTGGCCGCAGCAGAAAAGCCTGCGCGCGCTGCTCCAGCACATGCGCCACCCAGCCCGCCGTACGGCTGATGATCCATAAGGCCGTGGCCGTGCCATCTGGCAGGCCGAGCGCCCGTGCAAGGACGACGAGGGCAATCGCCACGCCGGGATGCATCGACAGTTTGTCTCTGGCGAGCGCGAGGAATTCGAGTGTCGGGATCGTCTCCGGCGTTGCGTGCTGCAGCGCGCGCACCTGTTCGAGGATCAGATTGGCGCGCACGTCGCCTTCCGGATACAGCGGGTGGTTGAAGCCGAACAGACTCGCGCCGACCTCGCGAACCATCTGCAGGCGCGGCGCCGTGTCCGGATTGGCGACGTCGCGTAACAGCAGGGTTTCGACTTTCTCCGTCGCCGTGCCCGTCGAAAAACCGACGTGCGAACCGATCGCCGCCGCGACGCAGTTGTAGAGGTCCGCATTCGTCGACGCCGCGACACGCGCGGCAAAGGTGGCGGGCGCCAGTTCGTTGTCGGCGAGCACGGTGAGCGCGCCGTTGACGGCAAACACGGCATCGGGTGTGCACGTGCCGCCCGCTGCGCGCAGCAGATAGGCCGCGAGACTCTCGCCGCGCTCGCGCATCACGAACGCGCGCGTTTTACTCAGGAATCCGAGACATCCCGCCATCGTCTGCATGATGAGGCGTGCGGCCTGCACCGCGCTGCCGTCGGAAATCTCCGCCGCGCCGCGCCCCTGCATGCCGAGCGCCAGCGGCACCATGCCGAGCAGGTTGGCGATATCGCTGCCGTCCAGGTTGCCCGCGTACGCATCGAATAGCGGCAGCACGGCTTGCGGCGTGTCGAGCGCCCCCCAGGCGGTGACGCCGTCCTGCCAGATGCCTGTCATCAGCAGCTGCGAAACCGATTCGAACGAAGAGCCAGTCTTCGCCATCTCGACGGCGGACCGGTTGCGGTACAGCGGACCTTGCGGCGTGATGTGCGTGATCGCGGAAGCGAGCACGGGCTCGCCCCAGCGCATCGTCGATTCAGCCGATGCCGCCTTCGGCATGCGTCCACGCTTGCGGCTGCCCACCCGTTCGACGTCGGCGCGTACGTACAGGCTGCGCCGGCCGTCGTCGTGCGGCGCGGTGCCGATCAGGCCGCGGCTTACGTACGAGTAGAGCGTGGCCGGCTTGATGTTGAGCCGGGCCAATACCTCCTCGCGCGTCATCAGATCTCGGGTCGTCATGAAATCAATGTAATCAATATAAATCAACCAAATTCAGCGTAATGCTCGGGCATTCTGCAGTCTAGCAGAAAGGCTGTAGTTAATGACTTTCAGGTGTTTTGCATCGCAGCAGTGAGCGTTTCCAACGTTTATATTGATTTGAAAGATCAATCTTGATCGACAGAGCGTCGGCGAGTAATTTTCAGTCCTCGATTCCATTTTTGCACCGCGCCGCGAACCGTTTCGGGCGGGTGCCTTGAGGAGACTTTCCGATGCATGACCTGAGACGCGAATTCGGGCCGGCGCAAGCAAGCTTCGTCGATCAGACGGGCCAGCGTCCCCGCGATAATCATTACTGGGCGCCCGTGATCGTGAGCCGCGAACAGATCGACGCGGAAGTGGAGCGCCTTGCCGCGCTGCCGAAGCCCGCGGACGGCCGCCGCCAGTCGTTGATCGTCCATCCGTCGGCGCGCGCCGGCTCGCCGGGACTTGCGCCCGGCATTCAGGTGTCGCTGCAGGTTCTGTTGCCGGGCGAATCGACGGAGCCGATGCGCCACAACGCCACCGAGGTGAACTTCTGCATCCGGGGCGGCGGCTCGACGCGCGTCGCGGGCCGCACCATCGCGTTCCGTCAGTACGACGTGTGGAATCACCCCGCCTTCGTCGCCTTCGCACATACGAACGACACCGACGACATCCAGGTGCGGCTGGTCTACTCGAACACGCCGCTGCTGCAGCACATGGAAGTGTATGTGCCCGAGTTCGGCGTCGAACTCGAAGTGCCGACGCAGACGCTCACCGCGCATGCGAGCGACGACCCGAAGCGCCGCAGTCCGTTCGGCACGTTTCCCATCGGCGAAGACGGCGGGCTGCTGATGCCGTACGAAACGCTGATCAACCCGCAGGTGGTCGAATCGCGCCCGCTGCATTTTTCGTGGCAACAGGTGAAGGCGGAACTCGACAAGCTCGAGGCGCTGGGCAGCGACTACGTCGGCCGCCGCCTGTACATGATGTACAACCCGGTGACGGGCCGCACCAATGGCATCACGCCGAACTTCTTCGCGACGATGACAATTCGTCCGCCGAAGATCGTCGACCGTCCGCATCGCCACGTATCGGCAGCCATCAACTACTACTTTTCGGGCTCGGGCTACAGCATGGTGGCGGGCAACCGCTACGAGTGGAAGGCCGGCGACCTGATGCTGTCGGCGCCCGGCTGGGCCGTGCACAACCACGCGTCCTACGACGACTACGTGTACGAGCTGACCATCCAGGATCAGCCGCTCAACATCTACATGCAGTCGCTGCTGTGGCAGGAGAGCATGAAGGAGGCGCCTGCGCTGCTCGGCACGCAGACGGGGTTTTCGACCAATCGCACGAACGCTGCCAAGGCTGCGTAATCCGCTTCATCGACAAGGAATCCGAATCATGCGCGACATCTCCTGGCTGAAAGGCTCGATCACGCCGATCGTTACGCCCTTCCGCAACCAGACCGTCGATTACGAAACGTATGCGCGGCTCGTCGACTGGCAGATCGTCAACGGCGGCCACGGCGTGCTCGTGAACGGCACGACGGCCGAGCCGAGCCTGCTCACCGTGGCCGAACGCAACCGCCTCGTTGACGTGGCCGTCGAGGCAGCGGCGGGCCGCGTTCCCGTGCTGGCCGCGACGGGCTCGCAATCGCACGCGGAGACGGTCGAACTGACGCAGCACGCCGACAAGGCGGGCGCCGATGCGATGCTGGTCGTCACGCCTTACTACATCCGTCCGCCGCAGCGCGGGTTGGTCGAGTACTACGCGGATATCGCCGCGCGCACGGAACGGCCGCTGCTGATCTATCACATCCCGGGGCGTGCGGCAGTCAGCATGGACCTTGCCACCGTCAAGGCGATCCGCGAGCGCGCGCCGAACCTCGTGGGCATGAAGCACGCGGTCAACGACATGGCATTCGTCACGCACATGCTCGATGCGTTCGGGCCCGAGTGGCGCGTGTTCGTCGGTCTCGAAGAGTTGAGCTATCCGATGCTCGCCGTCGGCGCCTGCGGGCTGATGAATGCGGTCGGCAATCTGGCGCCGCGCAAGGTCGCCGATCTGGTCGAGGCCGTCGAACGCGGCGACTACGCGGCGGCGCGGGCCTTGCATTTCGCGTTGTTCGAGTTGAATCAGTCGGTGTTCTACGACACGAATCCGATCCCCATCAAATACATGATGAAGCGCATGGGCCTGATTCCCGCGAACGAGCATCGCTTGCCGATGATGCCTGCTACGCGCGAACTGGAAGCGCGGCTCGATGGCGTGCTCGATCGCGCTGGCCTGCTCTGAGCGCCCGCGACGATCCGAACGACAACGAACACGGAGACCCCGATGAGCGACAGGATTCCACGGCTCGAAATGGCCGACATGCGGAGCGATCTGGCCGCCTATCTGACACCGCGCGTCGAGCGCTTGCGTTATCTCGGCGAGCTGTTCAAGTGCGCGGGCCATGCGCCCGACGTGCTTCTGCAATTCATGCATTTCACCGACGCGCTAAAGCAGGCATTGCCCGACCGGCTCACGGAACTCGGCGCGCTGACGGTGGCGAGTTACATGGAGAACCGTTACGAGCGCCACCAGCATGAACGTCTGAGCGTGAAGCTGGGTTTTGCGCGCACCTGGATCGCGCAGGTCAACCGGCTCGATCCTTCTGCCGCAACGGAACTGAGCGATGTCGAAAAAGCGGCGCAAGCCTATGCGCTGAAGGCATTGCATTCGCGCGGCCTCGAAGCGCAGGCAGAGTTCGACGCATTTGCGCGCCTCGTGACGCCTGCGCAAGCCATGGCCTTTGTGATGCTGATCGGCCGCTACGTCACGCATGCGATCGCCGTCAACACGCTGCGGCTCGAACCACCCGTGGCGTCGATTTTCGAGGATGAGCAATGAACGCGGCCAACACACCCGTGTGGATTTCCGAGCAGCAGATCGTCTCGCTGATGAATCTCTCGGGTGCCATCGAAGCGCTCGAAGCAGGCCTCGCGCAACAGGCGAGCGGCGCGGCGCGCAACATGGGCAAGACACATGTCGCGTGGGGGCACAGCAATCTGCACGCGATCGGCGCGGCGTTTCAGGAGGCGGGCATCGTCGGGACCAAGACGTGGGCGCATACGGAAGGCGGCGCATGTCCGCTGCTGATTCTCTTCGATAGCGAGAACGGCCAGTTGAAGGCGATTCTCGAAGCATTCGCGCTCGGCCAGATGCGCACGGGCGGCATTTCCGGCGTGGCGACGAAGTGGCTCGCGCGGCCCGATGCGGACGTGCTCGCGCTGATCGGCACGGGCAAGCAGGCGCTCGCGCAACTCGCTGCCGTCGCTGCCGTGCGCCGCCTGAAACTGGTGCGCGTGTACAGCCCGACGCCCGACAAGCGGCGTGCCTTCGTCGAGCGGGCGCGCGAGAAGTTCGATATCGAGATCGTCGAGGCGCCGTCGGTGGAGGCTGCCGTCGCCGATGCGCCGATCGTCACGACTGTGACGCGCGCCACGGAAGCGTTTCTGCCTGCATCGGCGCTTGCGCATGGAACGCACGTGAACGCGGTAGGCGCAATCACGGAAGAGCGTATCGAACTCGCCGACGATGTGTTCGCCCGCTGTACGCGTGCCGTGGTCGACGATCTCGGCGCGGCGAAACGCCTGTCGACCGAGTTCGTGCGTGCGTACGGCGCGCGCGATGCCTGGAGCGAGGTGACGCCGCTATGCGACGTGATCGCCGAGGGACGCGCGCGCACGGCATCCGATGACATCACGGTCTTTAAGGCGATGGGCATGGGCGTATCGGATCTCGCGCTCGGCTTGCGGCTGTATGCGCTCGCGAGCGAGGCAGGGCTCGGCACGCCGTTGCCGCAGCCGCGCCGCGAGCCGCCGCGCCTGAACTGACACGCAACGCGTCGAAGCCGTATCGCCCGTGGCGTCACGGGCGGGTTTGTCCGCGCGGCATCGCGCCTGCCGCCATGCCGCGCGGACAAGCCGGATCAACACCAACACACGAATACAAAAATCTCGGAGACACTCTAGTGAAGAGACGCCACACTCTCGCCGCGTTCGGCCTGACATGCGCCGCCACCTCTTGCGCGTATGCGCAGGGCTCGGTGACGCTCTATGGCATCACCGATGTCGGCGTGGAAGTCGCCAATCACGTGCCCGGCCCCAATGGCACGTCCGGCACGGCAGTACGCATGGAGTCCGGCAGCCTTGCCGGTTCGCGCTGGGGCTTGCGCGGCACGGAGGACCTCGGCGGCGGCCTGAAGGCCATATTCGTGCTGGAGAACGGCTACTCGATCAACAACGGAACGCTCGGGCAGGGCGGCCGTCTGTTCGGCCGCAAGGCGTATGTCGGGCTGAGCACGCCGTATGGCGACGTGACGCTCGGCCGGCAATACAACCTGCTGTATGACCTGATGTACGTGTACGACGCACTTCAGTTCAATCCGAGTTATTCGGCCCAAGGCTACGATGCAACGCTCGTGGGTCGCGCTGACAATGCGGTCCGGTATACGGCGCGGTTCTCGGGCGTGACGTTTGCGGCACTGTATAGCACCGGGTTCGACTCGACGATCCCCAACGGCGCGCAGGTGCCCGGTCATTCGAAGGTCGGGCGCGAATACAGTTTCGCGCTGCAGTACGCAAACGGCTCCGCCAACGTCGGCGTTGCCTATGATCAGATGCAAGGCACGTCGATCGCCACGCAGGATGTCACGCAGATGCGCGTAGTGGGCGGTGCGACTTATACGTTCGGACCGGTGCGGGCGTATGTCGGCACGCGCTGGCTCAACATCCGTAACAGCGCGACGCTGGAAGGCTCGCTGTTGTACTGGCTGGGCGCCTCGTGGCAAGCCAGCTCGCCGCTGATCTTTTCGCTCGGCGGGTATCAGGAGCGCATTCATGGCACGGGACAAAAGGCCACCAGCGGCGTGCTGCTGGCGGACTACTTTCTATCCAAGCGCACGGATCTCTACGCCGAAGTATCGTACGTCACCAACTCGAACGGGCTGAACGTCGGGGTGCGCGCCACGGGCGACGTGACGGCGGGCGGAAACCAGACGGGTGCCATGGTCGGCATCAAACATACCTTCTGACAGTGGAGAACATCATGGCCCAACACAAAGTGTCGATGCCTGCGGGGCGCATCGACGTTCGCCAGGAACTGGAGGATGCGCCGCTTGGCGGCTTTCACATCCGGCTCGGCGTCCTGATCGCGATGATCCTGCTGTTCGACGGTTACGACCTGTACAACTCGGCGTATATCGTCCACTACGTGGCAGGTCCGTGGGGACTGTCGCCGACGCGCATCGGCATTATGCTGTCGAGCGGGCTGGCAGGGTTCGCCGCGGGCTCGGCCGTCAGCGGGCTGCTGGGCGACCGCTTCGGGCGCCGCAGCATTCTGCTGCTAGGCTGCTGGGGCTCCGGCGTGATGAGTCTGGCGATCGCGCTGTTCGCGCACAGCCTCGCGTCTTACATCGCGTTGCGCGTGACGATGGGACTGGCGCTCGGGCTGCTGATGCCGCTCGCGATCACCTACATCAACGAGATCGCGCCGAAGCGTTCGTCTAATGTTTTCACGAGCCTGTTCTTCTCGCTTGGCTGGGTGAGCGGCTCGTCGTCGGCAGGATTGATCGCGGCGTGGCTCACGCCGCATTACGGCTGGCAGAGTCTTTATTACGTAGGCGGCGTCGCGCTCGTGTTCGCGCTTGCGATTCAACTGTGGTTGCCCGAATCGCCGCGCTTTCTCGCCAGCCGCGGACGTTGGGAAGAGGTCAAGCCGTTGCTGCACCGCTTGCGTCCGGACCGCGCTGCAGCCTACGACGCGGGCCAGTTCGCCACGGGCGGCGCGATCTCGCACAGAAGTCCGCTCGGCCTGCTGCTGTCGCGCGATTACCGGCTGCGCACGCTGAGTTTCTGGGCCGCCGGCGCGTTGAGCCTGTTTTCGGCCTACGGCCTGTCGGGCTGGCTGCCAACCATCATGCTCAAGCGCGGCGAGAACCTGTCGTCGAGCTTCGCGTATGGCTCGTTGTTCGCGGGCATGGCCGTGGCGGGCGGCCTGATTTCGGGGTTTATCGCTGACCGCGTCGGCGATCGCCGACGCGTGATTTCGGCGTCGTACCTGCTCGGCGCAGCGATGGTCGCCTTGCTCGCCTGGGCGACCGACCGCACCACGACGCTGATTGCCGTCGCTGGCGCGGGTGCTTTCGTCGTCGGCTCGCAGATCGTGCTCAACAACCTGGTTGCAGCCACTTACCCGACTGAAATGCGCGGCACGGGCGTCGGCGTGTTCCTGGGGCTGTCGCGTATCGGCGCGATGTTCGGACCGGCCGTGGCGGGTGTTTTGCAGCAGTGGTCGGGCGGACCGGGCATCATGTTCGCAGCGATCGGCGCGGCGGTACTGACGACAGCGATGCTGGTGCTGACCGTTGGTCCATCGCAGCCGCATGTGGTCGTAACTAACGCACACTGAATTTCCGTTTCAAAGAGAACCATTATGTCGAGATTAACGCTCAGCCTCGCTGTCAGCGACTATGACCATGTGCGCGACCTGGTAAGCGGCCGCGTGCAGCCCGAAGGCATCGAACTGGTGCCGTCGGTGCTCAACGTCGAAGAGATCTTTTATCGCACGACGCATTTCCAGGAGTGGGACATTTCGGAAATGTCGTTTGGCAAGTATTCGTCGCTGCGCTCGCAGGGCGATGACCGGCTGGTCGGATTGCCCGTGTTTCCATCGCGCTCGTTCCGCCAGTCTTCGCTCTATGTGCGCCGCGATGGCCGCGTCCAGCGTCCCGAGGATTTGCGCGGCAAACGCATCGGCATTCCGGAGTGGGCGCAAACGGCCGCGATCTACTCGCGTGGCTGGATTGCGCATTCGCTCGGCATTCCGCTTTCCGAAATCGAGTGGGTGCAGGGCGGCGTGAATCAGGCGGGCCGCAAGGAGAAGGTGAACGTGCGCGTGCCCGAGGGCGTGTCGTATCGGTCGGAGCCCGGGCGCTCGCTGACGTCGCTGCTGCTCGACGGCGAGATCGACGCCGTGCTGAGCGCGCGTCCGCCCGAGCCGGGCCAGGAACGCGCGGATGAGATCGTGCGGCTCTTCTCGCGCTTTGCCGACACGGAACGCGAATACTACGAGGCCACGCGCATCTTTCCGATCATGCACCTGATCGTGTTGCGCCGTGAGACGTTTGAAAAGCATCGGTGGATCGCGGGCAATCTATTGAAGGCGTTTGAAGAGGCCAAGCGCAATAGCCTTTACCGGCTGAGCGATATCACGTGCTCGCACTTCCCGCTGCCATGGATGCCGACGCGTGTTGCCGAAGCGCAGGCGTTGTTCGGCGCGGACATCTGGCCGTACGGACTAGAGCCGAATCGCACGACGCTTGAGGCTTTCCTGAAGTTCGGCTATGAACAGGGCGTGTGCCATCGGCTGCTCAAGCCGGAAGAACTGTTTCCGGCCGAAACCCTCAGTGCGGTGCGCGTGTGAGCCGGAACCGCCGATGATCACGCTTCAGAAAACAGGCAGTTTCTTCGTCGGCGGACGGCGCGTGAACGTCAGGGGCGAAGCGCCGTATCGCGTCACGCTGTCGTCGACGTCGACGCGTGACTACGATCCGAACGGCACGTACTGGATCGAAGCGGCCTACGTGCAGTACTTTCTGCAAGCCTCGCCGCGATATGCGGTGCCGCTCGTGCTGATGCATGGCGGCGGGCTGACGGGCGCGATGTGGGAAGACACGCCGGACGGCAGGTCCGGCTGGCTGCAGCGGCTGCTCGAAGCGGGCGTGTCGGTGTATGTGGTGGACAACGTCGAACGCGGACGTGCCGGCTTCTGCGCGCTCGACGGTGTCTGGCCCGACCGTCCGTTATCGCGCAGCGACGAAGAGTCCGCAAAGATCTATCGCTTTGGTTACGCGGGCCACCGCTTTCCGCTCGACGCGATGCAAGGCCTGTCGGCGCAAACCGTGCCGCGCTGGCCGGGCACGCGTGCGCTGCAAAGGCAGGCGTTGATCGATGTGGTGCGGCGTATCGGGCCGTGTGCCTTGCTTGGTTTCAGCCAGGGCGGCGGTCTGGTTTTCGATGCAGCCGAAGCGGCGCGCGATCTCGTGCGCGCCTGCGTCGCACTCGAACCGCACGGCGCCCCTGCTTCGTTCGATGCCGGTTTGCCGGGCACGCCCGCACTCGTCGTGTTTGGCGACTTCATCGAAGAGGACCAAGCGTGGCGTGCGCATGCGGCTCGCGCGAGTGCGTCGATCGAGGCGTGGAATGCGGCGGGCGGAGAGGGCGTGCGTGTCGATCTGCCTGCCCTCGGCATGCGCGGCAACACGCACATGATGATGATGGATGAGAACAGCGACGACGTTTTGCGTGTCGTGCTCGACTGGCTGGATCGCTGCGAAACAGCACGCAGCGGCCTATGAGAAGAACGCGAACGGCAAAATCGCCGCGATATACACCACGATTCCGAACGTCGCGAAGCCCAGACTGATTGCCAGCAAAGCGCACACGCTGGCGGCGAGTGCCAGTCCGAAGCACCAGCGGTGCTGAACCTGAAGGCTCGCGAGCGTGCTTTCGTTGCGGGCTGGTTTCGCGCCAGTCTGCGTTACATCGTGGGATTCCCGAAATCTCAACCGCAGCATGCGGCACCTCGTTGCCTTAATCGGGCCTTCACGCCGCGAACCGAACGAGGTGCGCGCCTGGCAATGCGATCTGATGCGTCCATGCGGCCAGCGTGCGCGCGACAACGGGCGCCTTGCTGAGAATCGCGCTGTCGTACACCTTGCCCGCGAAACGCACCGCGTCGACGATGCGAAAGCCCTGCCCGCGATAGAAGGCAACGAGATGCGCAGCCGGATACGGCGTATCGAGCGCCAACTCCGCATAACCGCGCGTCGCGGCCCAATGCTCGGCAAACGCTAGCATGGATTTTCCGATGCCGCGGTTCTGCCACGAAGGATCGATGGCCAGCTGGCGAATCGACGCCACGTCTTGCCGGTGATAATGCTCGCAGAGCGAGTCGCTGTCGCTTGCATAAAGCGTCATGGTACCGATGATCTTTCCACCGCTGACCATCACGAAGCATTCGCCGCTTCGAGCACGTTTCATCGTGACGGCCACATCCTGATCCACACACGTGCAGTTCAACCCCATCATGCCGAGCCGCGCAAATGCGCGATGCAGCATTGTCGTGAGTTGCCCGTACGAGTCGCGCAATGGATCGAAGCGGCGCAGCACCACGCTGCCAGTGCTTCTCTCGCTATAAGCGAGGGGTGAATGATTTTCGATTGTCGCGCGTCGTTTCGACATGGTGTCTCTCTCCGGGCTTGCTGACTTGTGTGAAGTCTAGAATCGGCCATGAGGGGCCACAAGAAAAAATGTCGTAAAAATCGCGAGGTTCTCTTTTGCATCCGGCAGCGAGCCTGCACTCCAAGTGAAAAAGATGTACCGTCGCATATGACAACGTTATGGTCATTTACGCCATGCGCATTACCGTGCTCGCACTCGATGGACTGTTCGATACAGGGCTTGCCGTTACGCTCGACGCGCTCGGCTCCGCGAACAAGCTCGCTTCACGCATGACGGGCGGAACGCCGAAATTCAACGTGACCGTGGTAGGCGTGCGCAAGCGCGTGCGCTCGGGGCAAGGCTTCACGATTCCCGTGCAGCCGATCACACCAGACCTGAAACCGGACTGGGTCATCGTTCCCGCGCTCGGCAAGACCACGCCGGAAGAACTGCTTCCCGCGCTGGAACGGGCGGACGTTAAACAGGCCACTGCGCAATTGCTGGCGTGGCGTGCCGAGGGCGCCTTGATTGCCGCTTCGTGCATCGGCACGTTTTTGCTCGCCGAAGCGGGGCTGCTCGATCATCGGGAAGCGACGTCGACCTGGTCGCTCGCGCCGCTCTTCAGGCAACGCTATCCGAAGGTTTCGCTCGACGAATCGCGCATGCTCGTCGCGACCGATATCGGCGTGACGGCGGGCGCGGCAATGGGACACCTCGATCTCACGCTCTGGTTAATCCGTAAGGCGAGTCCAGAGCTGGCGACCCTCGTGTCGCGTTATCTGCTCGCCGATATCCGCTCATTGCAGGCGCCATACATCATTCCCAATCATCTGGCGATGGCGGACCCGTTGATGCAGCGTTTCGAACGATGGGCGCGGGATCATCTGAAAGAGGGCTTCTCGCTGCAAGACGCAGCGGGCGCACTGGCGACGAGCGCGCGCACGCTGCAGCGCCGCTGCCAGGAAGTGCTGGGGAAATCGCCGCTCGCGTACTTTCAGGACTTGCGCGTCGAACGCGCGCAATCGCTGCTTCATGGCAGCGGCCTCGATATCGAGGCGATCGCCGCTGAAGTGGGTTATGTCGACGGTGCGACGTTGAGAACGCTGCTGCGCCAGCGCTTGGGAAGGGGCGTGCGTGAATTGCGCGCGGACTTGCGGTAATAGCGACGTGTGCGGCGTTGTATAAAAATGCAAGAGGAAGGTCTTGAAGCTTCCTCTTGCATCGCACGCTACCTAGTCATAGAGCACCGCCGCGATCTTCGGATCATTTATGTTCGTCTTGTCGTACCAGTAAAAGCCAGTATCGACTTTCTTCGGCAGCTTCTCGCCCTTGAGCGCTTTCACGGCTGAATCGATCACGCATTTTCCGATGCCCACCGGGTTTTGTGTAATCGCACCCGCCATCAGGCCGGACATGATGTCTTCTTTCTGTTCCTTGCCTGAGTCGTACCCGATCAGCACCAGCTTCTTGCCCGATTCCTTCACGCCGATGGCCGCGCCTTCCGCTGAGCCTTCGTTGGCGCCGAAAATGCCCTTGATGTTCGGATTGGCCTGAATCATCGCCTTGGCTATCTCCGCCGACTTCAGGTGATCGCCGCCGCCGTATTGCACCGACACGATCTTGATGTTCGGATGCTTCGACTTCATTTCGTTCAGGAAGCCGTCGCGCCGGTCGATGCCCGTGCGGCTCGTCTGGTCGTGCACAATGACGCCGACTTCGCCCGAGTTGCCGATCATCCCGGCCATCTTGTCCGCGGCGAGCGCAGCGGCGGCGAGGTTATCCGTCGCGCAGGTCGTCAGCGGAATATCGCTGTCGACGCCCGAGTCGAATGCGATGACGGGAATCTTGCCGGACTGCGCGCGCTTGAGCAGCGGAATGGCAGCCTTGCTGTCGAGCGCGGCAATGCCGAGTGCCTGTGGTTTCTTCGCGAGCGCTGCCGACAACATGTCGATCTGTTTATCGACCATGGCCTCCGTTTCCGGGCCTTCGAACGTGATGCGCACGTTGTGTTCCTTCGCGGATTGCTCGGCGCCCGATTTCACGGCCTGCCAGAACTGATGCTGAAAGCCCTTGGAAATGAGCGGAATGTAGGGCTCGTCCGCATACGCCAGACTGCTTGCACCAACGAGTGCGCCGACACCGATCGCGATACCGAGTACTTTTCTTTTCAACATGGGGTTTCTCCTCCTAAGGTGGGCTATCGACCTCCAGCCGTTGAGAGAGCCTTTCGGTACTCTCCTTTCTTTGATTTCTATTGTCGTGTGCAGGCTCAGCGCTTTCGGCGTCGCAAGATGTCGGCATACACGGCGAGAATGATGATGAGACCTGTCACCACGATCTGCCATTCCTGCGCAACCGACATGATGCGCAAGCCGTTGGTCAGCACGCTCATGATGAATGCGCCGATGATGGTGCCGAGTATCGTGCCCGATCCGCCGCTCAACGACGTGCCGCCAATCACCACAGCCGCAATCGCTTCCAGTTCGTAGCCCTGGCCGAGGGCCGGTTGTGCCGAATTCAGACGCGACGCGATCAGCAATCCGGCGATGCCGCAAATCGCGCCGCCCAGGCCGTAGATTGCTATCTTCCATCTGTCGACGTTCACGCCCGACAGACGCACGGCTTCTTCATTGCTGCCGAGTGCGAACGTATAGCGGCCAAGTGCGGTGCGGTTGAGCGTGACCGAACTCACGATGGCGAGCACGAACAGAATGAGGACGGCATTCGGCACGGGCACGCTGGGCAGGAAATACGCGATCAGAGAATCCTGCGAGATCATGTAGAAGTTCTCCGTGTCGGTGAAATAGATCGGCTTATCGACCGACACGACGAGCGAAAGTCCTTTCAGCAGCAACATCATGCCCAGCGTGGCAATGAACGGCGGTATTTTCATTTTTGCCGTCAACGTGCCCGAAATCGTGCCGCACACTGCGCCCGTCGCGATGGCGGCGAGCACGCCCATCCACATCGGCAAATGCCAGTAGGTGAGAAACACGCCGCAAATGACAGCCGTGAATGTCATCAGCGTGCCGACGGACAGATCGATGCCGCCCGTGATAATGACGAAAGTACTCGCAATGGCCAGCACACCATTGACGGCCGTCGCCTGCAGAATGCCGAGGATGTTGTCCATCTGCATGAACGCGGGCGACGCGAAACTGAAAAAGATCAGCAGCAGTATCAGGCTTGTGAACGCGAGCAGCTTTTGCAAGGCGGTTGGCGAGAAGAGCCGGGCTCTGAAGCCCGATAGTCTTCTTTCGTTGGATAGTGCCGCGGTATCCGGTTGCGATGTCATCGATCTCGACCTCTAGAGGCTCAAGCGGTTTTCAAGGATTCGCGCTGCGTCGCGAGATGCATGATGCTTTCCTGCGTGGCCTCGCTGGCAGAAAGCTCGCCGGTGATACGGCCTTCGCACATCACGACGATGCGGTCGCTCATGCGCAGAATTTCCGGCAATTCAGACGAGATCATCACGATCGCCTTGCCTTGCGCCGCGAGCGAGCGCAACAGCTTGTAGATCTCGCTCTTTGCGCCGACATCGATGCCGCGCGTCGGTTCGTCGAAGAACAATACGTCGCAGTCGCGCTCCAGCCATTTCGCAATGACGATCTTCTGCTGGTTGCCGCCCGACAGCAGCCTGACAGGCTGTGTCGGGGAAGGCGTGCGGATCGCGAGCAGATTGATGAAATGCGAAGCGCGCTTGCGGATCTGCGCGCGGCGGAGAAACACACGCAGCGACAGGAACTTGCCGAGATCCGACATCACGATGTTCGATTCGACATCCATGCCCGTCGCGAGGCCGAAGCGTTTGCGGTCTTCCGAGAGATAGCCGATGCTGTGCGCGACGGCATTGCAGGGTCGCTTGATGAGCGCCTTCACGCCTTTTACGAAGATTTCGCCTGACTCGATCGGGTCGGCGCCGAATACCGCACGCGCGACTTCCGTGCGGCCGGCGCCCATCAGGCCTGCAAAGCCCAATATCTCGCCTTTGCGCAGCGTGAAGCTCACGTCCTTGACGAGTGGGCCGGCGTTCAGGTGCTTCACTTCGAGCGCGATGTCGCCCGTGCATTCCGTGCCTTGATACGGCGTGACGTCGGCGAGCGTGCGGCCCACCATCATGCCGATGATCGCGGGCACGGTCGTGTCCGCCGTCGCGACGGTGGCCACGTATTCGCCGTCGCGCATCACGGTGACCCGGTCGGAAATCTGCTTGAGCTCATCCATCTTGTGCGAGATGTAGATGATGCCGACACCGCGTTCCTTCAGCTGACGGATGATGCGGAAAAGCTCGGCAATCTCGGCGTCGTTGAGCGCCGAGGTCGGCTCGTCCATGATGAGCACGCGCGAGTCGAACGACAGCGCCTTCGCGATCTCGACCATTTGCTGGCTCGCGACCGTGAGCGAATCGACGACGGTACGCGGATCGAGATTCACATGCATGCGCGAGAGGATGTCGCGAGCTTGCGCGTTGAGTTTGTCTTCATCGAGAAACAGGCCGAGGCGTCCGCGCGGCTCGCGGCCGATGAACATGTTCTGCGCGACGGTCAGATGGTTCATCAGCTGAAGTTCCTGATGAATGATGCCAATGCCTGCCGCCTGCGCCTCGCGCGGGCTGGTGAAATCGACGGGCTTGCCGTCGTAGAGCATTTCTCCGGAATCGCGCGTGTACACGCCCGCAAGGATTTTCATCAGCGTGGACTTGCCTGCGCCGTTCTCGCCCATCAACGCATGCACTTCGCCTGCCATGAGTTCGAACTGCACTTCGTGCAGCGCCCTCACGCCCGGAAAGCTCTTGTTGAGCTTGCTGACGGAAATGATTGGAGTCATGGCGCGGCAGTCATGCAAAGAGAAGCCAGAGACATTGCCTTGTCCTCAAGGTGCGAAAAGATCGGGCCTTTCTTTCGCGGACCGGTGCAATTCGGCGACCACTTCGTCGAGATGATCGTGCATTGCTTTTGCAGCCGTATCGGCGTTTCCCACCCGGATAGCCGCGAATATGCGCTCGTGCTCGTCGAGCGTATGCACGAGCCGCTCCGGACTTGCCAACAGTTGTCTTGCGCGATCCAGTGCGTTGCGCGACACAGCGACGATTTCCTTCACACGCGGCAGATTCACCGCGTCGAGCATGATTTCGTGAAAAGCCAGATCGAGTACATGAAACGACAAACGCTCTCCGTTGCCGGCAACGTCGCGCTGCTGATCGAGATTGACGGCGAGCGCGTCGATGGTCGCACTGTCACGCATCAGCGCGACGGCGCGCACGGTTTCTACTTCCAGCGCGCTGCGTATGAACAGGTGCTGGCGTATGTCGTGAAGCGCGATGGGTTTGACGCGCGTGCCGCGCTGCGGCAGAACTTCGACGAGGCCCGCATGCTCGAGCCGCGCCAATGCAGCGGAAACCGGAAAGCGCGATACGCCCATGCGCTCGCACACAGCCAGCTTGTCGATCATCATTCCGGGTTCCAGCACCAATGTCACGATCGCTTCTCTCAGCGCCTGTTCCACCGCGTCGGTCAGGCTGCCGCGCTCGCCGCCTTTGACCTTTTGCAGTGCGACATACGGATTACTGGCGGCATTCGCTACATCTGACGAAGAGCTCACGGCACGCTTGATTTCCAGAAGACATGCTAGCATGCTAGGAAGTGGATTGAGCGTTGTCAACGCGTGCAAACGCCTGGTAGGACTTATCAGGGTGTACCCGGATCTCCCGTTTTTGACGAACGCACCAGGCGGTTCCTCTTCGCTAGCAGGTCAATGCCCGTAGCCATCCCTGGAGGGTGCTCAGATGACCACGATCACGAGGCTGTCCGTTCGCGACATTCGTTTTCCCACTTCCCGTTCTCTCGACGGCTCCGACGCAATGAATGCCGCGCCGGACTATTCCGCCACTTACGTCACGCTCGAAACCGATTCGCCGCAAAAGCTCACAGGGCACGGATTGACCTTTACGATCGGGCGCGGCAATGAAATCTGCGTGACAGCGGTGAATGCCTTGACGCCGCTTATCGTAGGCAAGAAGCTCGAAGATATCGTGGCGAATATGGGTGCATTCTGGCGCGCCTTTACTTCAGATAGTCAATTGCGCTGGATCGGTCCCGATAAGGGCGCGATTCATCTGGCCACGGCCGCTATCGTCAATGCCGTGTGGGACCTGTGGGCAAAGTCGGTTGGCAAGCCCGTCTGGAAGCTGCTCGTCGATATGAGCCCGGAAGAACTCGTGCGCTGTCTCGACTTTCGTTACGTCACGGATGCGATCACGCCGTACGAAGCGCTGGCGCTGCTGAATCGCCACGCCGGGACGAAAGGCGAACGCGAAAAGGAAATGCTCGCCCGAGGCTATCCGGCGTATACGACATCGGCGGGCTGGCTTGGTTACGACGACGACAAGATCCGCCGGCTCGCGCGCGAAGGTGTTGCGCAAGGGTGGACCCATTTCAAGCAGAAGGTAGGCGGGAATCTCGAAGAGGATGTGCGGCGCGCCCGCATTCTGCGTGAAGAGATCGGCGAGAACCTGAAGTTGATGATGGATGCGAATCAGGTGTGGGACGTCGATGAAGCCGTCGCGAACATGCGACGCCTCGCGGAATTCGATCCGTGGTGGATCGAAGAGCCGACAAGTCCCGACGATGTGCTCGGTCACGCTGCCATTCGTCAGCGGCTGGGATCGATCGGTGTGGCGACGGGTGAACACTGCCAGAACCGCGTGATGTTCAAGCAGTTGCTGCAGGCTCAGGCAATCGATTTCTGCCAGGTCGATAGCTGCCGTTTGGGCGGACTGAACGAAGTACTCGTCGTGCTACTGATGGCGGCAAAGTTCGGCGTGCCCGTATGTCCGCATGCGGGTGGCGTCGGATTGTGCGAGTACGTGCAGCACATTTCGCTATTCGACTATATCTGCGTGTCGGCGTCGCTGGAAAACCGCGTGCTCGAATATGTCGATCATCTGCACGAGCATTTCGTCGATCCCGTCGTCATTCGCAATGGCCACTATATGCCTCCGCAAAAGCCGGGATACAGCATCGAAATGAAGGCGCCGTCTCTCGACACCTATGTTTACCCTGATGGCGAGGCATGGCAGCCTTGAGCCCGCCGCGCAACTCCAACTGGATTTCCTATGACAACAGCGGACGTAAAGGCTTTCGTATTCGATGTTTTCGGCACGCTCGTCGATTGGCGGGGTGGCGTTGCGCGTGAAGCGGCTGCATTTCTGCAAAGGCATGGACGAAGCGGACAGGAAGCCGACGCATTCGCGGATGCGTGGCGCGCGCAATATCAACCCGCGATGCAACGGGTCCGCAGCGGCGAGCGTCCGTTCACGAAGCTCGATATATTGCACCGTGAGAATCTCGAAGCGGTGTTGCACGAGTTCGGTATCGAAGCCAAACAGATCCCTGCCGCGGAACTCGACGAATTCAATCTCGCGTGGCATCGGCTCGATCCATGGCCGGATACTGTCGAAGGACTTGCACGGCTCAAGTCGCAATACATCATCGCGCCACTGTCTAACGGCAATGTCAGGCTGATGATCGATATGGCGAAGCACGGCGGCCTGCCGTGGGACGCGATTCTCGGCGCGGAAGTCGCGCAAGCCTACAAGCCATCGCCCGAAGCGTATTTGCGCACGGCCGGGATTCTGGCGTTGGCGCCGGGAGAGGTGTGCATGGTCGCCGCGCACAATAGCGATCTGGCAGCGGCGCAGAAGTGCGGATTCAGAACGGCATTCATTCCACGTCCCCATGAACACGGCGCCTCGCAAACAACGAATCTAAAGCCGGAACACAATTGGGATTGGGTCGCTACCGACCTGGTGGATCTCGCGAAGCAACTTGGCGTATAAGTGAAAAGCGGCCCGATGGCGCGTCAAGCCATCGGGCCGCTATAAGAACCAGCGTTTACTTCAGCCGCGTCTTGATCTCATTGGCGAGTTGCTTCGTCGCGGCCTGTGTCGGTGCATCGGCAGCGAGTGCGTTGAGCAGACCGAAATCGTGGATCGTGCCGTTGTAGCGCGTCGTCGTGACTTCGTTGCCGGCTGCATCGAGCTTGCGCCCGTATGCCTCGCCTTCGTCGCGCAGCACGTCGAATTGCGCGACCTGGATCAACGCGGGCGGCAGACCCTTCAACTCTTCTTCAGACGCACGCAGCGGCGATGCGTAAATCTGCGCGCGCTGGGCAGGGTCCTTCGTGTACGCGTCCCAGAACCACTGCATCATTGCGCGGGTCAGGAAGTGCTTGTCGCGGTACGCGAGATACGAGCCGTCGTTGAAGTTGGCATCCGTGACGGGCCACATCAACCCCTGGAAGCGGATTTGCGGACCGTGCTTGTCCTTCGCCATCAGGCTGACGACGGCGGCCATATTGCCGCCCACGCTGTTGCCCACCACCGCGAGGCGGCTGCCGTCCACGCCGATGTCGCTGCCGTGTTCCGCGACCCACTTCGTCGCGGCGTACGCCTGATTGATCGCGACGGGATAACGAGCCTCGGGTGACGGCGTGTAATTCACGAATACGGCAACCGCGCCGGACTGCACGACGAGATCGCGCACGAGCCGTTCGTGGGTCGGGAAGTCACCGAGGATCCAGCCGCCGCCGTGGAAGAACATGAACACCGGCAGTGTGCCCGTCGCGCCTTGCGGACGGACGATCGTGATCGGCACGCTGATACCGTCCTCTTCGATGGTGCGGTTCGACACGTCGATGCCGGACAGGTCGACCTTAACGCCGTTTTGCGCATCGACCAGCACCTGACGCGCCTTCGCGGGCGGCAGCGTGTTCAGGGCGGGGCCCGTGCCGCTGTTGAGCTGTTTCAGGAATGTCGTCGTGACCCGGTCGGGCGTCGGTTGTGCGGCGGGCGTGGCAGCGGCGGCAATGACGGCGTTGGCGGCGAGGACGGCGGCGAGGACGAGTGGCTTCAGGGCTTTCATTTTTTACGCTCCAATGTTCTGTCTAACAGGCGAAGTCGATCAAACCAGCGTCAACGTGACGTCGATGTTGCCGCGCGTTGCGTTCGAGTACGGGCACACGATGTGAGCCTTGTCGATCAGTGCCTGAGCGGCGTCGCGCGGCATGCCGGGCAGCGAAATTTTCAGTTCGACTTCGATGCCGAAGCCGTTGGGAATCGCGCCGATGCCGACGCTGCCGTCAATCGATACATCTGCCGGAATCGCCGTCTTGTCGCGCGCCGCGACGAATTTCATCGCACCGAGGAAACAGGCGCTGTACCCGGCCGCGAACAGTTGTTCAGGATTCGCGCCTTCGCCGCCCGCGCCACCGAGTTCACGCGGCGTGACCAGCTTGAAATCGAGCTTGCCTTCGGGGACGACGGCGCGGCCGTCGCGGCCTCCCGTGGCGTGAGCGTGAGCGCGGTACAGAACTTTTTCGATCGACATGATGTAACTCCTGACTGGCAATAGTTGAGTGAACTGCATTTGTGCTATCTACTACTAGATAGACAACCGGGCAAATCTCTGTACTTCAACGACATCTCTTTACATCCGTTATTTATCTACTAGAAGATAGATAACCGGTTCCAACAAAAGGCGGTCAACAGCAACCGCCTCGAATACCACTACTTCGAAACCTTCCACGACGCCTCGACATCTTCCAGCCGTGCCTTCGTCCTGAACAGCCGGCTTGCCAGCACGCTGCCCTGATAAGCGGCGTACAGCGCCCGCGCGGCGTTTTCGGGCTTGCCGTTGACGTGCAAGGTGCGCTCCCTGGCGCCTTGCGCCAGCACCTTCGCGAGCCAGCTTTCGTTGGCCTTGAAGAATGCCTGCACGGCAGTGCGAACATCATCGGGCAACGCCTCGATATCCGCGGCGAGCATGCCGCACAGGCAGATCTGATCGCCTTCGCCAAGGGTTCTGCCGAACAGCTTCGTGTACTTGCCGAGCTTCTGATCCGCAGGAAGAGAGGACTCGATAGAGCCGAGCGCACTGAGTATCTCGTTGCTGTACTGGCTGACGGCTTCGAGCACCAGATCGTCTTTCGACGGGAAGTAATAATGGATGCTCGAAGTCTTCACCCCTACCAGCTCCGACAGGTCGCGATAACTAAACCCGTTGTAGCCGCGCAGCATCATCAGCGTGATGGCGTGCTCCAGAATCTGATCGCGAACTGTAGTGGTCGGTTCCATGGATCGAACTTTATCTACTACTAGATAGACAGTCAAGCACTTTTTTTGAGGGCTTCGAATTCATATGCCGCAACGGCGAAAAATCACGACCGCGTTTGCATGAAGTCGATGAACGCGCGCAGCTTGCGCGGCACGTGCACGCGGCTCGAATAGTAGAGATGAAAGCCCGGAAAGCTGGGCCACCACGGCTCGAGCAGCGGAATCAGGCGGCCGGTGCGGATATCGTCGGCGATGACGGCCTCCAGCGTGCAACCGATGCCCGCGCCGCTGCGAATCGCGGAGAGCAGCAAATCGCCGTCGTTGGTCACAAACGGTCCGGGCGTATCGACGCTGAACTCGCGCTCGTCCGCCTGATACACCCAGCGGAAAATGCCGTTTTGCAGGCGCACATTGAGGCAGCGATGCGCGGCGAGATCGCGTGGCTCCCGCGGCAAGGCTCTTCCGCTCAAATAGTGTGGCGCGGCCACGGTTGCGAGGCGCTGCGTGCCGCCGAGCGGCACGGCCACCACATCCTGCGACAGATTCTCCGAGAGCCGGATGCCGGCGTCGAAGCCGCCGCTCACGATATCGATCAGCGCATTGTCGCAATGCAGTTCCACCGTGATGTCCGGATAGGCTTCGAGAAACGGCGTGAGATGCGGCATCACGAGAATCTCGGCGGCCACGCGCGACACGTTCAGGCGCAACAGGCCAGCCGGTTTGTCGCGCATGTCGTGCACTTCGTTGACTGCGCCGCGCAGTGCCGCAAGCGCGGGCTGCGCGCTTTGCAGAAAGCGCTGGCCTAGCTCGGTCAGGCCGACTTTGCGCGTCGAGCGTTCGAGCAGGCGCACGCCGAGGCGCGCTTCGAGCGTGCGCAGCGTTTGCGAGAGGGCCGACGTCGAGACACCCAGTTCGTGCGCCGCCTTCGTGAAGCTGCGGTGATGCGCAACCCGTGCGAACGCCGCTATGCCCGGCAGCAGCTCGGGAAGATTCGCGGAAATGTGAAGCGCCTCTTCATGGTTCATCCTGTTTTGCCGCTTTATCGGGGGATGATCGGAGCCTAGCATACAGTTTGACTTCACAATCAAGGAGCAAGTATGAGTCGGCTGGCAGGCAAGGTGGCGATCGTCACGGGTTCGTCGAAGGGCATCGGAGCGGGCATTGCGGAGCGGCTCGCGGCAGACGGCGCGAAGATCGTGGTGAACTACACGCGGGACGCTTCGCACGCGGATGCCGTTGTCGCGCGCATCGTTGCGTCCGGCGGCCAGGCGCTGGCGGTTCGCGCAGATGTCGCGAAAGAGGGCGAGCCGAAGGCGCTCGTCGTCGCGACGCTCGAAGCGTTCGGCAGGCTAGATATTCTCGTGAACAACGCCGGCATCTACGACATCGATTCGCTCGATACGTTGACGGCCGAAAGCATCGACCGGCATTTCAGCGTGAACGTGCGCGGCCTGCTGCTGATGACGCAAGCGGCGGCGCGCGTGCTGCCTCAGGGTGGCGTGATCGTGAACGTGAGCTCCGGCGTCGCGAAGAGTCCGAATCCGATGGCGCATGTGTATTGCGCGACCAAGGGCGCCGTCGACGTGCTGACGCGTTCGCTCGGCATGGAACTCGGCGCGCGGCAGATTCGGGTGGTCGGCGTCGCACCGGGGTTCACGGAGACGGAGGGCAACAGTCACTTGCCTCGCGACCTCATTCAGCCGTTCATTGCGAAGACGCCGCTTGGCCGCGCCGGTCTGCCGAAGGATATTGCGGCTGCCGTGTCGTTCGCGGTTTCGGATGACGCCGCGTGGGTGACAGGGTCCACCATCGATGTCGCGGGCGGTCTGGTTTTCTAGTTCGATTCCAGTTTGGCCGGCGGTTTCGTCGCGAACCGCCGCCTCGATCTAACGCTCGAGCATCACGGATACACGATGGGCGCTTCGAGCAGGCAACCGAACTCTTGCGCAAACTCGACAGACACACGTGCATGGACCGCGCCCTGCTTGTCGAAGAAACGCTGTGTCCCGTCGAGCGTGAAGACGCCTTCGTGCCAGATGTTCGGATGGATATACAGTCCCTGCCGGCCATCGAAGCGAAAGCACACGAACTTCCCGGGCGTCACGTCGTCACCCGGCAAGGCCAGCGGAACATAGAACGGCCTACCATCGAGAGGGAAGAACAGCTGTCCGCCGTCCGGGTGGTAGTTCGCGTGCCAGAGCAGCATGCGTTCGGGCGCTGCGGCGTTGTCTTCGCGCGCTTCGTCAGGCTCCGTCGCGTATGCGAGGACATAGTGGCCGCCCACCGCCTCGTTGCGGCCGTAAAGGATGTCCCCGCGCCATTCGCTGACGAAGACGCCCTCTGTCGTGCCCGCTTCGTCTCCCGTGCCGGGGTCGATCGGTCTCGATCCCGTCGCGGGCCATTGCACGATTTCAACCCGGCATTCGTCAGGGTCGTCTACCAGCCTGCCGTAGCCGTCGAGTGTGACCGGTGTCGCGTCGACGACGGGCATCACCACGCGCCGAAGACCCTTGGGCAGGGCAGGGTTGAGATAGTCGATCGGAGTGGCCATCGTCGAAGCCTTTCAGAAGTCTGAGTATGGGGGCCGTGCGCAAAGATGATACTCGAACGCCGTTTCGGCTGATTCCTGGCGCGCGATTTCTTTGCACGCAAATAGTCGCCGCAGCCCCAACACACACACCTGGCTCAAACGAGCGACAAGCCGAAAAGCAATCGGGCGGCGCAAATGGCGCTCAACCTTCGAGCACGCTTGCCAGTGTGCGCCGCGTCGTCGCGAACGATGCGAGCACTGCAAGCCCCAATGCCGACAGCAGCACGCCAAGATGCATCGCGCCCGTTGCACCCGCGTGATCGACGGCCACGCCGCCCGCGAGCGAACCTGCGGCGATCGCCGTCTGCACGGCGCTGACGAACAGCGCCGATGCGGCTTCCGGCTGCTTTGGCGAAGTCATCTGCATCCACATGCTCAGGCACAGCGGAATCGCGCCGTAGGCGATGCCCCACGCGAGTACACCCGCGACCACCGCACCGTGGATGTGAGCGAACGCGGGAAGCGCCACCAGCGACGCCATCACGAGTGCAGTCATCGCGAATAGCGAGAGCCGGGGATGCGATGTAACGAACGCCGACGCGACGAAGTTCGACATGAAGCCGACGATGCCGAAGCCAAGCAACAGCGCCGTCACCCAGGTCGCGCCGAGCGACGCGTTGTCTTCGAGAAAGGGCGCGATATACGTGTACGCGCAGAAGTGAGCGCCGAACAGCAAGGCGACCAGCACGAGGCTGCGCAACACGGTCCCACGCGCCAGCATGCGGCCGAAGTCGGCGATGCGGGCTGCCGCGCGCGGCGGCAGATCGGGCAGCAGCGTCGCCTGCATCAGCAGCGCTGCGAGCGCGAGCGCAGCCGTCGCGAAGAACGAGACGCGCCACGACGCCAGTTCCGCAATGAACGTCCCGAGCGGCACGCCAATGACAGTGGCGAGGGTGATACCCATGAAGATGGTCGCACTGGCCTTGGCGATTTCTTCTTCCGCGACGATCTGTCCGGAGACGCCGAGTGCGACGGTCCAGAACCCGCCAAGGCTGATACCGAGCAATGCACGTCCGACGAGCATTGTCGTGAAAGTGCTTGCGAGCGCTGCAATGAGGTTCGACGCGACCAGCGCGACCGACAGCAACAGCAGAATCGAACGCCGGTTCAGGCGGCCCGCGGCAAGCAGCAGCATCGGCGCGGAGATGGCGGCGATGAGTCCGGGCGTGGTCGTCATGAGGCCTGCCGTGCCGGGCGTGACGCCGAGGTCTGCGGCGATTTTGGGCAGCACGCCGACGGGCAGGTATTCCGTCGTCACGAAAGCGAACGAGCCGAGCGCGATCGAGAACACGGCGAGCCAGCGTCGCTGGCTTGCGATGGATGAAGACGATATGGGCGCGTCGGCGAGCGACGCGGATTGATCGGTATTCATGTGAAAAGCTCCAGCAAACGCGCAACCGCCGCCACGCGCGAAGTGGATCGCGCGTGACGGCTGCGAAGTGCAATGAGAAAAAAACGAGGAGACGAAGAGGCAGCGTCAATTGAGTCAATTGACTTGAAGCAATTGACGCCGGAAGCGACCGTGCGTGAACGCAGGATCGCTTCCGGCCGCGCTATGAATCAGCTGAATCGGCTGAATTGGCTGTTACGGCCCACGCATCTCACGCTGCGACGGCGGCCTCGTCGTGGAACGGATAATCGGTGTAGCCCACATCCGTGCCGCCGAAGAACGTCGCGCGATCGTACGGGTTCAGCGGCAGACCTTTGCGCAGCCGCTCCGGCAGATCCGGGTTCGCGATGAAATGACGTCCGAATGCGACGAGATCGGCATCGCCCGATTGCAGGATGGCTTCGGCGCTTTCGCCATCGAAGCCGCCCGCCGCGATGATCGGCCCATGAAAATGCGTGCGCAGCGACTTCGCGGCGACAGGTTGCTGGTCGCGCGCTTCGTCCTCGACATTGCCCGCGATGCGCGGCTCGATCAGATGCAGATAGGCGATGCCGAGCTTGTCGAGTTCATCGGCCACATACGTGAACAACGCTTCGGGGTTGCTGTCCGACATGTCGCCCCACGAGCCGCTCGGCCCGAGGCGCACGGCAACCTTGTTCGCGCCCCACACGGAAATCACGGCACGCGTCGCATCGAGCAGCAGGCGCGCGCGGTTGGCGATCGAGCCGCCATACTCGTCCGTGCGTTTGTTGCTGCCGTCCTGAAGGAACTGATCGAACAGATAGCCGTTCGCGCCGTGCAATTCGACGCCGTCGAAGCCTGCCTTCACACCGCGCCCGGCAGCCGCGCGAAAGCTCTCGACGATGCCCGCGATTTCCGCGGTTTCCAGCGGGCGGTTCGGCGTGTTGGGCACCCAGCCCGCTTCCGTGTACGCGACGCCGCCGTGCGGCACTTCGGACGGTCCCACGGGACGGCCGCCATCGGGCTGCAACTGTGCATTCGATTGACGGCCCGCATGATAAAGCTGTAGAAAGATCTTGCCGCCTTTCGCATGCACTGCGTCGGTGACGGCTTTCCAACCCGCGATCTGGCTGTCGTCGTACAGGCCAGGCGCGCCGAGATAGCCATTGCCGTTCGGCGCGGCGATCGTGGCTTCGCCGATCAGCAGCGCTCCCCGCGACGTCCGCTGTGCATAGTATTCGGCCATCAGCGGACCAGGGCGCGCGCCGCTCTCGGCACGCATGCGGGTGAGAGGAGCGAGGACCACGCGGTGCGCGATGTCGTACGAACCGACCGCGACTTTCGAAAACAGTTTGGACATTTCAATCTCCACAATCCAGTGATTCAGGGAATCTGCTGCGCAATGCCGGTGACCGGCGACGCTTGACGCTAATGTAGATGCGGCGATACGCCAGAAAAACAGCCCACGGGTTCGCTTACTCTGGACACCCGTGTCCGCAATCGCGCGAGCCTTGCTGCACGGGCTTCGCGCGACTAAAAAGCGATTGTTGGCGGCAAAAGAACAGTGATGTCGGCGGCGCCGCATTTATTCCGCACCTGGCGATTCCGATAATTCGAACCACTTGAAGGGGCGTGTCGTTTCGAGGCGCCTGTAATGGATGGATTGAACGAAAGGAACGAATCATGTCGAAAGTCATTACCTTTGCGCAGCACGGCGGTCCCGAGGTTTTCGAGTACACGGAAATCGGCACGCCCGAACCCGGCGTTAACGAAGTGCGTATTCGTGTGAAGGCCATCGGTCTGAATCGCGCGGAGTCGATGTGGCGGCGCGGCGAGTACGTCGAGCCGGCGAAGCTTCCCGCGCGCGTCGGTTACGAAGCGTCCGGGGTGGTGGATGCCGTGGGCGCGAACGTCACGCATGTGGCCGTGGGCGATAACGTCAGTACGGTGCCTTCGTTTTCGATGAACGATTACGGCGTGTACGGCGAACTCGTGCTGGCGCCCGCGCATGCTGTCGTGAAGAGCCCCGCGTGGCTTTCGCACGAAGACGCGGTGGCGATCTGGAACGTGTTCGTCACGCCCTATGCGGCATTCACGGAAAACGGACGCGTCAAAGCGGGCGATGTCGTGTTGATCCCGGCGGCGTCGAGCGGCGTGGGTATCGGTGCGATTCAGGTGGCGAAGCGTCTGGGCGCGACAGCCGTCGCGCTCACCCGAACGCGTGAGAAACGCGATGCACTTGTCGCGCTAGGCGCCGACCACGTGATCGTCACCGACGAAGAAGATCTGGTCGAAGCGGTGCAACGCATCACCGAGGGACGCGGCGCGGACCTCGTATTCGATCCCGTCGGCGGCAAGACCTTTGCGCGTCTGATCGACGCGACGCGGCCCGGCGGCACGATCCTGCTCTACGGCGCATTGAGTCCCGACGACACCGTATTGCCCGTGCTGCCGCTACTCTATAAGCGCATCACCGTGCATGGTTACAACCTCTTCTCGACGACCACGGACGCGCAACGTCAGGCCGACGCTGCGGCGTTCATCTTCGACGGGTTGCAGTCGGGCGCGCTCAAGACGGCAATCGCGCGTCGCTTTGCATTCGACCAGATGGCCCAGGCGCATGCGGTGCTGGAACGCAACGAGCACTTTGGGCGCATCGTGGTGTCGGTGTGATACGCGAGTCATCGCCGTCTGTCATTGACTGGAGAATTCAGAATCATGGAAGCGTCACTTAACGTGCCATTGCGCGTCGGCGTGATCGGCGTCGGCAACTGGGCGAAGCACGGTCATTTGCGTGTGCTCGATCTGTTGCCGCAATACACGCTGCAAGCCATTTACAGCCAACGGCACGAAGCCGCTGAAGCCGCGGCGCGTGAATACCGGATCGGACGCGTGGCTGAATCGATCGACGCACTCGTCGACAGTCACGACATCGATCTGGTGGTCGTGCTGAACACGGCTGCGCAACATGCGCAGACCGTCAGGCGGGTGATCGCGGCGAGCAAGCATGTGTACTGCGAATGGCCGTTGACGACCACGCTTGCCGAATCGGAAGAACTGTTGCGACTGGCGGGAGAACGTGGCGTGCGTCATGTCGTCGGCTTGCAAAGGCGTCTCGCGCCGCATAGCCGTTATGTACGCGATCTGATCCAGCAAGGTTACGTCGGCGAATTGCGTTCCGTGCGCATGCATGTGAGCATGAACTACTTCCAGGCGACGCGGTCACGTGCGCTCGAATGGACTGTGCCGCTGGAGAACTTTTCATCGGTGGTTTCGATTTATGGCGGCCACTTTCTCGACATGCTGTTTTCGACAACCGGCTGGCCTGTATCTATCGCCGCGCTCACGCCGAACCAGTTTCCGTCGGTGACGATTCGGGAAACAGGCGTTTCGATACCGACATCGACACCCGACCAACTCGTGCTTGCCGGCATGTTGGAAGGCAGCGCAGTAGTGTCCGTTCATATCGAAGGCGGCAAGCGCAACGGCTCCGGCGTGCAGATCGACATCACCGGCACGCAAGGCGATTTGCGGATCACGAACGCGTCGGCTTTCGGCGATGTGGGCGACGACTATGCAATCTTCGGCGCGCACGGCGACAAGCAGCCGCTCGAACGGCTCGACGTGCCGGCCCATTATCTGCGCCTGCCGGAATCGGACCTGCCTTCCGCCGTATTGGAACTGGCCGAACTCTATTGGGCTTACGCGCACGACGTGTCGAATGGAACACGAACCGCGCCGACTTTCGCCGATGCAGTCCGTATGCATCATCTTATCGAGAGCGCGCAGAGATCTTTTGTCTCGCGTGAGTTCGCGCAACTGAATGCCACACTGTAATTAACGAATGAAACGGTCGGGCGATGTCGGGCACGAGGCAACATGGTGCGACACGCGTCCGATCAGCCAAGGCGATACACGTTGCTCACCGTGCCCCGGAACAACGCTTCGCGCTCGCCCTGGCTCGCCTGCGCCGTCAATCGCTTGAATGCGTTCCAGCCGTTGCTGTATGGGTACGAGCCCTTGTCGACCGGGAAGTTGCTTTCGAACATGCATCGATTCGCGCCGAACAGTTCGATGCAGGTGTGCATCCACGGTTTCCACGCTTCGGCGAGTTGCGTCGACGACGGCGGCCGCTCACCCTTCTCGAAGTCAAAGCCGTTGATCCGCATCCCCAGTCCGCCTACCTTGACATACACGTTGGGCAGTTGCGCCAGCTTGCGCATGGACTGGGACCAGCTTTCGAACACTTCTTTCCGCTTGTCGTCATAGCTGGCAATCCGCACGACGCCGCCGCAATGATTGATGATGACGGGCAGGTCGGGATTGGCCTTCGCAAGGTCGAACAACTCGGGAAGTTGCGGGAAAAAAAGCCATGCGTCATACGACAGACCGAGCGGCCCCAACTGCGCCACACCCGCGCGGTAGTCGCGGTCGAGCAGCAATCCGCGCGGCGCCGCCGAGACGGGATTCACCAAAGTCTGGTCAGCGTCCCACGTCACGAGATGCCGGACGCCTCTGAACCGGCCCTGTCCCGCCTGGAGATGCGCTTCGAGGACGTCGCGCACCGCCGCACCGCGACGAAGATCCGCATAGCCGACAATGCCTTTTGCGACCTGTGGCTTGCCGCCCTGCGTCGGCGCGGTTGCGGCTGTCACATATTCCACCTCGCCGACCGGCCGCAATGCGTCGGGGCCTGACTGCCGGTAACGGGTGAGCGCCTGCATGTACACGGAAGCCGTGATGTTGTGCCCGGACTGTGCGTCGCGAAGGTACTCGTCAAGCAGGTAGGTCCAGCCCGGGCGATCATAGAAGTGATGATGCGCATCGATGATCGGCATGTCCGGCTCTAGTGCCGTTTCCGTTCCTGAGGCGAGCCATTCGGAACGAACGGGCAGATAGTTGCTGGTCGGATTCATGGGGCGCGTCTGTTCGTTGGCGATTGCGTGCGTGGCAAGGACGGGGAGGGCGATCGATGCAGCGGCGGCGCGAAGCAACTGGCGGCGCATCGGCGAATCAATCGTTGCTGTCATCGCGCCTCCCGATTGAAGGCATACAGGGAGAGCGTCAGCATCGTCGTCAAGCCGAGCACGACGGCGAGACCGAACATCCCAGCCGTGTAGGTTCCAAAGCTGTCCTTCAGATAGCCCACCAGATATGGACCTGCGAAGCCGCCAAGTGCGCCGATCGAGTTGATCAGCGCGAGTCCGCCTGCGGCTGCCTGGCCGGACAGGAACCGGGCCGGCAGCGTGTAGAAAATCGTGCGGCCGGCGATCGTGCCGATCAGTGCCAGCGTGATACCCGTCATCGCGGGCAACAGTTGGTGAAAGTATGTCGATATACCGAGCGCGACGGCACCGATCAGCAGACCCGCGGCAAGGTTTGCGATATGCCCGCCGCGCCGGTCCACCCGTTTCGCCCACCAGAGCAGTGCGATGGTGGCAAAGAAGTACGGCACGGCAGAAACCCAGCCGGTTTGCGTCACGCTCATGCCGTGCGCTTTGAGCATCTGGGGCAGCCAGATGCCGATGCCGTAGGAGCCCATCGTGAAGCCAAACGAGATCATCGCGAGGAGATAGACACGCACGTCCTTGAGCGCCGCACGGAAATCCTTCTTTTTCTGCGTGGATGAACCTTCGCGATCGAACGCGCTTTGCAGCGCGAGCCGTTCTTCTGGCGAAAGCCATGTGGCATCGGCGGGCTTGTCCGCGAGCATTTTCAGCACCAGGTATCCCAGCACGCATGCCGGCAGACCTTCGATGATGAACATCCATTTCCAGCCCGCCAGACCGAGCAAGCCATCCATGTGAAGCAGCCACGACGATAACGGGCCACCGACCAGTGAAGACAGCGGCGTCGAGACGGTGAACCATGCAAGCACACGCGTGCGGTAGCTGGCGGGGAACCAGACGGCAAGAAAGAATATGACGCCCGGAAAGAAGCCGGCTTCGCCGATTCCGAGCAGCAGACGGATCACGTAGAAACTGGTCGGTCCGGCAGCGAGCGCCGTGGCTGCCGCCAACAGCCCCCACGTGATCATGATGCGTGCCAGCCAGCGCCGCGCGCCGAAGCGGTATAGCGCCAGATTGCTGGGCACCTCGCAGATGCAATAGCCGGCAAACATGATCCCGGCTCCCCAGCCGAACTGCGTTGCAGTCAGCCCAAGGTCGCGGTTCATCGTCAGCGCCGCAAAGCCGACGCTCGTGCGATCCAGATAGTTGAAAAAGTAAGCGAGTGCGAGCAGCGGAATAAAGCGCCACGCCGCTTTTCTGACCGCCTGCTGTTCGAGGCTGGCGGGGGTGTCAGCCGTCATGCTCGAGGAAAGGGATGTCATTGTCGTCTCCAGACAATTCACTGGCCGGGCCTGGCCGCAAGGCGGCCGGCGCGGTGCTGTGTTTCTGTGCGATGGGTCCAGCGTCAGGCGCTGGCAAGCTCATTGGGCGAAGGACTCGACGCATCGCCCGACGGGCGGTGCTGGCATCTAACGACACCGGCCTCGACCAGTTGTCTGAGTTCGTCGTCGGTATAGCCGAGCTGCGACAGCAGCGTCTGCGTGTCCTGTCCGAGCGCGGGCGGCGCCGCGCGAAGCCGCAACCGCTCGCCCGCTAACGTCAGTGGGAGCAATGCAGTGCGCGTGGAGACCGGTTCACCCGCGCCGCTTGCATCGGGCGGCAACGTCACGTCGGCGAGCCCGCCCGTCGCGAGCAGATGCGGATCGTCGAACAGGTCTTGCGGCCTGGTAATCGGTGCATAGGGCAAGCCGATGCGCTCGAAGATGGCGCTGATCTCCGCCGCGCTGAACGCCTCCATGTGCTGGCGCAAGCGCGGCAGCAACCAGTCGCGGGCGCGGACACGCTGGTTGTTGGTGGCAATCCGTTCGTCCGATTTCAGTTCTGCAAGACCAAAGGCATCGCAGAACAACGCCCATTGCGTGTCCGACACGACCGCCAGAAAAATCTGCTCGCCGTTCCGGACGGAAAAGACGTCGTACACAGCCCAGGCGGATATACGGCTCGGCATCGGCGACGCAGCCTGACCCGTCACCGCGTACTGCATCATGTGCTGCGCGACGAGGAACACGTTGTTTTCGAACAGCGCACTCTGGACTTCCTGTCCCCTGCCTGTGCGCTCACGCTGCGCGAGTGCCGCCATCGCACCGATAGCGCCGAACATGCCGCCCATGATGTCGTTGACGCTGGTGCCGGCACGCAGCGGCCGCCCCTCGGGTCCCGTCATGTACGCAAGGCCACCCATCATCTGTACGACTTCGTCGAGCGCGGTCCGATGGTCGTATGGACCGGGAAGAAAGCCCTTGTGCGAGACATAGATCAAACGGGGATTGAGCTTCGACAGCGCTGCGTATCCGAGCCCGAACTTGTCCATCGTGCCGCTCTTGAAGTTCTCGCTGAAAATGTCGGCGCTCGCTAGCAGTTTGTGGACGATTTCAATCCCGCGAGGATCTTTTACGTCCACGGCAATGCTTTTCTTGTTCCGGTTGAAGGTGCTGAAAAAGCCTGCACCTGATCCACGCAGCGAACGTGTGCTGTCGCCTGTGATCGGCTCGACCTTGATCACTTCCGCGCCAAGGTCCGCCAGCACCATGCCGCAGGTCGGTCCCATCACCATGTGCGTCATTTCGATCACACGCACGCCGCTGTAGGGCAGGGATTGATTCGATTGGATGGCACTCATTGCGCGACTCCCAGCAAACATCCTTCCGGTTGCGGCGCGCTCGGCGTGCGTCCATCTGCGTAGCTGAATCCTTTCGGCAATCCCGCGTCCTGCAGGTGCCCGTACAACGCTTCGCCCGGCAGTGCTTCCGCGAGAATGGCGCGGGCAGCGACGAGCGCGTCAATGTCGATGCCCGTGTCATAGCCCATCGCTTCGAGCAGGAAGGCAAGGTCTTCCGTGACGATGTTGCCGGTCGCGCCCGGCGCGTAGGGACAGCCGCCCAGACCCGCCTGGCTCGCGTCAATGGTTGTCACGCCTGCATCGAGCGCAGCGACGACGTTCGCCAGTCCCTGGCCGCGAGTGTTGTGGAAGTGGGCGCCGCCTGCCCGGGTGCCAAGTTCGCTCTGCAAGCGCCGGAACAAACGGCGGACTTGCGCGGGATTTGCATAGCCGCTGGTATCGGACAGGCCCACTTCGTCCACACCGCACGCGGCCATCGAGAGACACATCCGCATTGTCTGGTCGTCGCTCACCGCGCCCGCGATCGTGCAACCGAATGCGACAGATACGCCCGCTTCGATCTGCACACCGGGGAACTGCGCGTCGCGCAAGGCGACGATCTCACGCACCTCGTCGATCATCTGTGCGGTCGTCTTGCGAATGTTGGCCATCGAATGCTCGTCGGTCACCGAAACAGGCAACGTGACCTTGTGCACGCCGGCTTCGAAGGCGCGTTGCGATCCATGAAGATTAGGCGCAAGCACGGCGACGTGTAGGCCGGGGACCGTCAGCGCATGAGCGACGACTTCGTGAATGTCGGCCATCTGCGGAAGCAGTTTTGGCGGCACAAAAGAGCCAACCTCGATCTCCTTCAGCCCCGCGGCGGCCAGCGCGGAAATCCAGCGAAGCTTCGCAGCCGTCGGCATCACGCGCCTGATGCTCTGGAGCCCGTCGCGCGGGCCCACTTCACTAATGAGGACCGAGGGAGCGGGGGAAGTGTTCATGGCTAAGTCCTTTCGGTGGTTCTATTCAGCGGAATGATGTTCTATTGAACAGAACTATAGAAGCAGAAACAGGACAATTTAAGGTGGGTAAACCCGAGATCTGGCCGATTTATGAAACTTGCGTTCTACGTGACAGAACGCTACAGTCGATGCAACGTAGAGACCTGAGAAGGAAACAGCCGTGCCCAGCGAAATGCAGGAAACGTCACCGCCGGAGACCGCCGCCTCAAGCGATGGGTCGAGCGGAGTGGCGGTACTCGATCGCGCGTTCGCGATACTCAACGCCTTTGGGCCGACCGATGACCGGTTGTCGCTCGCGGAGCTATCGCGTCGCACGGATCTGTACAAGAGCACGGTACTGCGTCTGCTGGGTGCGCTGGAGCATGGCGGATTCATCCGCCGACTGAGCGACGGGCAGTATGCGATTGGGCCGCAGCCATTGCGCCTGGCGGCGCTGTACCAGCGCTCGTTTCAGGTGGGACCGGTTATCGAGCCGATTCTTCAGCAACTGAGTCGGGACCTCGGGGAGACTGCATCGTTGTATGTGCGGCAGGGTGACCGGAGACTGGTGCTGTTCCGCGTCGAACCTGCGCGCGCGGTGCGCGTGTCGATTCGCGTCGGCGAGGAGTTTCCGATCGACAAGGGTGCGTCGGGGAAAGTTCTGCTGGCGTTCACGGACACGCACGATTCACGTTGGGACGAGGTGCGCGAGCGGTTGTGGGCTGTCTCGCACGGGGAGCGCGATCCTGAGACGGCGTCGGTGTCGGTCCCGGTGTTTGGGGCATCGGGGGAGTTGGTGGGGGCGCTGGCGTTGTCGGGGCCTAAAGCGCGCTTTGATATGGCGTCGACCATCACGGGTGCGCTGATTGCCTTGCTCGAATGCGCAAAGCGCGCGACGGCGGCGCTAGGAGGTGAGGGCGGCCGGTATGATGCGACGATCGAGAAAACGGCTCGGGAGGGGTTTTTGTAGGGGGGGAATTCGTGGCGCGGCCGGTTTGGATTTTGCTTTTGCTTTTGCTTTTGTTTTTGTTTTTGCTTTCGCTTTAGCTTTTGCTTTGCGCTGGCATCCGCGATTTGTTATCTAGCTTCACGCGTCGCCCCTGTGCGGGGCGGCACCTACTTTTCTTTG
>NZ_JAGUUD010000074.1:0-44925 GCF_020177535.1 Paraburkholderia sp. XV
GCGCCGTGCGCGAGCGATGGCCGAACGAGCGCAGATCGTTCACGCCATACCAGCGGTGGCTGCGCAGTTCGTCGGGGGACTTGCGTTTTTTCGTGTGATCGTTCGACACTTCGACTCCTACGGGCGCTGCTCCTTCACCCGCGACACGATCTGCGTCGGGCTGACGAACTGCAGCGCAATCAATACCCAGATCAGCGTGATCGCCATGTAGATCATCGCCATCGCGTCGATCGACTGCGGCGCGCGCACGCCTGTTGAAAATACAGCGTAGTACAACGCGACGACCAGCGTTTGCGTCGCCGGCCCCGCCGTAAAGAACGTCAGCTCGAACATGCCGATGGTACGCACCAGCACCAGCAAACCAGCGGCAAGCATGCCGGGCACCAGCAAGGGCAGCAGGATATAGCGGAAGTAGCGGAACGTGTTCGCGCCGAAGATCCGTGCCGCCGACTCCAGATTCGGATCGATCTGCTCGATGAACGGCGTCATCACGAGAATGACGAACGGCAGCGCGGGCACCAGGTTCGCGAGTATCACGCCGGACAGCGTCCCCGCCAGCCCGATCTTGTACATCACGGTCGCCATCGGAATGCCGTATGTGACAGGCGGCACCATCAACGGCAGGAGAAACACGAGCATCGCGAAACGCTTGCCGCGAAACTGCACGCGCGCGAGCGCATAGGCGGCGGGCACGCCGAGCAGAATGGACAGCAGCACCACCGCGCCGACCACTTCGACCGTTACCCACAGCACTGCCGCAAGCTGGAAGTCGCTCCACGCCTGCGCATACCAGTGCAGCGTGAAGCCCTGCGGCAGCAGCGTGCCGAACCAGCGTGTCGCGATTGAATTGACCGCCACGGTGGCGATCAGCAGCACGATGTTCAGCAGGAAGAAAATCATCGCGCCCCAGACGAGCGCCTTGTATACGCGGTCACGCAAACTGACATGCGGTTTCATCGATTTCACCGTCTGCCCTTGCGGCGCAGCGGGCCACGGATGCGCGACTTGACGATCGGTTGCCATCAGCCCTTACCTCCCGTCGCCGGTCCACTGTAGAAGAAGCGGCGCGCGCCGAGCATCGCGGCGACGATCACCAGCTGCACGAAACCCATCACGATCGCAATTGCGGACGCAAGCGAATAGTCGTAGCTCTCGAACGCGGCCTCTGCGGCGGCAATCGACATCACGCGCGTCGGCCCCGCAGGCGCGCCGAGCAGCACAGCCGATGGAAACACCGAAAACGCCTGCACGAACGACAGGCACGCCGCCATCGTCAGCCCCGGCACGAGCAGCGGCAGATAGATCTGCCGGAACTGCTGCCATGGGTTGGCGCCAAGCGTCGCAGCGGCGCTCGCGAGCGTCGGATCGATACCCGTCACATACGACAGCGTCAAAAGAAACGCGAACGGAAAACCCGACACGACCAGCGAGATCAGCACGCCCCAGAAGTTGTGCGTGAGGCGCACTTCGTCGGTATAGAGGTGCAGCCCTTGCAGCGCTTGCGGAAACCAGCCGTTCGGGCCGAAGTAAGTGAGCATGCCGTCCGCGATCAGCACGGTGCCGAGCGTGATGGGAATCACCAGCAGCGTCGTCACGAACTTCTGATACGGCGACGGGCGGCGCAGCGCGAACGCGACAGGCACCGATATGCCGACGTTGATCAACGTGGCAGGCACCGCGAGCTTCAGCGTGACGATGATGGTCGGCCACATCGACGTGTCGCTGAAGAACTTCGCGTAGTTCGCCCACATGCCGCCGCCTTCCATCGGACTGAAGGACAGCGCGAGGCCGTAGACGAACGGGTAGACGAACAGCGCGAGGATAAACAGCAAGGCGGGCGACACGAGCCACGCCTTGCCATCGCGCTGCGCGACGGGTGTCGCGGCGGCGGCGGGCGTCAGCGTGCTCATGACGGCTCTCCGTCGTACACCAGCGTGCGCGACGGAGGCACACGCAGCGTGACGCGCTCGCCTTCAGCGAATTCGCCCGCGACGCGCGCCCACAATTCGCCGAACGCGCTGTTCACACGAATCAGCGAATCGCGCCCGCCGTATTCGACCGTCGTGACCTGCGCGTCGAACGCATTTTCGGAGCCGGGGGCGGCGCGCTCCATGTCCTCGGGACGCATCGCGACGGCAACACGCTTGCTGTTGAAGCCGTCCATCGCCGTGCCGATCAGCCGCACACCGTTCGCTTCGACGGCGACGCCTTCGCCCTGCGTGCCTTCTAGTGTGAACGGCAACACATTGCGATAGCCCATGAAACGCGCGACATGCAGATTCTTCGGCCGCCCGTAGACTTCCTTCGGCGTGCCGACCTGCTGCACAACGCCCTCTTTCATCACGACGATGCGGTCGGCCATCGACAGCGCTTCGTCCTGGTCGTGCGTCACGTAGATGGTCGCGCGATCCAGCTGGCTATGAATGCGGCGGATCTCCGCGCGCATTTCGATGCGCAGTTTCGTGTCGAGATTCGACAACGGCTCGTCCATCAGAATGAGCGGCGGCTCGATCACAATGGCCCGCGCAATCGCGACACGCTGCTGCTGACCGCCCGACAACTGCCCCGGCAACTTCTTCTCATGCCCGACCAGCTGCACGAGTTGCAGTGCTTCTCGCGCGCGCTTCACCGTTTCCGCCTTCGCGATGCCGCGCATCTTCAGGCCGAAGCCGACGTTGTCCAGCACCGACATATGCGGAAACAGCGCGTAGTTCTGAAACACCATGCCGAAGCCGCGCTTCTCGGGCGGCAGCACGTCGATGCGTTTGTCGTCGAGCCAGATGCCGCCGCCCGACAGCGGCTGCAAGCCCGCGATACAGTTGAGCGCCGTCGACTTGCCGCAGCCCGAAGGCCCGAGCAACGCGATGAATTCACCGCGACGGATATTCAGATCGAGACCCTGCAGCGCCGAAACCGCTTGCCCTTCGGCATTCACGAAACTCCGGCTGACGGACTCGAGGCGCAACTGTTCAAAGTGATGCTTCATGATCGCTTCCCTACGATGTTGCGTGACACGCCAGAAGCGCGCCCAACGGCACGACTCCCCATGGACGCGTCATCACGATCGGCGATGCCGCGCAAGGCGTCATGCACGCCCTGCGCGGCATTCGCTGCTCCGCTTTGCGCGGTGATGGGTACGCGTTGGTTTGAACTTACTTGGTCTTTTGTGCGCCCACTTCGCGGTCCCACTTCTGGAACGCTGCGACCATCGCTGCCGCGCTCAGCGGCTGAACGTGCGGACGGTCGGCCAGCAGTTTCGCGTACTCCGGACGGCCGAACTTCTTCAGCACGTCCTGGCTGTGCTCGGGCGCTTGCGCTTCCGTCAAGCCCTTGATGGCCGGACCAGGATAGAAATAGCCGTCGTCATACGTCAAGGCTTGCTGCGCGGGCTCCAGCATGAAGTTCATGAGCTTGTAGAGCACGTCGAGCTTCTCTTTCGGCACGCCTTTGGGAATCACCATGAAGTGCGCGTCGTTGACCCATGTCATGTTGTCGAACGCCTGCACCTTGAATTCGGCCGGCACGATGCCGAGCGCGCGCGGGTTGATGTCCCAGCCCGTCACCGTGACAGTCATGTCGCGCGTGCCTTCGCCCAGTTCTTTCATCACCGCCGACGTGCCGCCCGGGTAGTAAGGAATGCAGTCGTTCAACTGCTTGAGAAACGCCCAGGTCTTATCCCAGCCGTTGACGGGGTCTTTCGGATCTTTGTCGCCCAGCACGTACGGCAGACCCATCAGGAACGTGCGGCCCGGACCGGAATTGGCCGGACGCGCGTAGATCAGCTTGTTCGGATGCGCCTTGCACCATTGCAGGAGTTGATCCGGCGTCTTCGGCGGGTCGCTGACTTTGGCCGGGTTGTATTCGATCAGCGGGCCCGCCGGCATATAGGCGACTTCGAGACCGAAGCCCTGCGCGAGATCCTGCATCTTGCGCGGACCGGGCGCGTACTTGTCGAGCACGCCGGGAAATGCCGCATTGTTCTCCGGCAGCAGCTTGACCCACAGGTTCTGCTCGATACCGGCGGCAAGCGCGTCGGTGCCCGTCAGGACGAGATCGATGTCGGAGCGGCCGGCCGCCTGCATCGCCTTGATCTTGCCGGGCAACTGCGGCGCGGGCGCGTTCGTATAGGTGATGTTGGAAACGAGATTGGGGTACTTGGCCTTGAAGGCTTCAAAGCCCTTTTGCGTCAGCTGGAGATCGCCCGCGACGTCGACGATGTTGATCGTGACGGCGTCCGCCGCTCGCGCCGATTGCGTGAACCCTCCCACTGCTGCGCCGACGGCTACGCACAGTGCGGCCACCTTCAGTGGCAACTTCGCTGACACCTTGCCAGAAAAAGCCATTTCGTCTCCTCGCCTCTTTATATGGAACGTCCGCCGACGGGATGCGCGGCGCTGACGTGTTACGGGCTGCTAGTGGGTGAAACATAACGAACGGGCACGCATGATGTCAAGCAAATTTTAGCCTGACACGTTCATCGCGCGATGACCTTTCAAATTCTTCAAGTCCTTTTATGGTAAGGATTTCAGCGAGTTTTTCCGATTCGTCCGGTCGGCATAGGGAGAACGCCAAGAGGCGACTTGTTAGGCAACTTCAGCCGCCGCGCAAGCCTTGCGTATTCACATACAGCGAATACAGACCGTGACTCGCGGCCATGAACAGGCGGTTGCGATGCCTGCCGCCAAAGCACACGTTCGCGCAGCGCTCCGGCAACGCAATATGCCCGAGCGCTTCGCCTTGTGGCGAAAACACGCGCACGCCGTCGAGTTCGTCGGTGCCCATGCCCCAGCCGCACCACAGGTTGCCGTGAATATCGATTCGAAAACCGTCCGGCGTGCCTTGCTGCGCGTCGATCAGCACGCGGTTGTTGGCAAGCGTCCGCCCTTCGCCGACCACATCGAACGCGCGGATCGTGCGCGGCGTGGAACGCGACTCGACGATATACAGCACGGACTCATCCGGCGAAAACGCGAGGCCGTTCGGGCCGATCACTTCGTCGCAGACCATCGTCACTTCGCCCGTCTGCCCATCCACGCGATACACATTTTGCGGCAGCTCCGGTTCCTGCTTCTCGCCTTCATAGAAGCTGTCGATGCCGAACGATGGATCGGTAAACCAGACCGAGCCGTCCGACTTCACGACGACGTCGTTCGGCGAATTGAAGCGCTTGCCCTGATACCGGTCGGCGATTACGGTGATCGACCCGTCGTATTCGGTGCGTGTGACGCGTCGCGTCAGATGCTCGCAGGTGACGAGCCGCCCTTCGCGGTCGCGCGTATTGCCGTTCGCGTTGTTCGATGGCCGGCGAAACGGCGTCACAGCGCCCGTCTCCTCGTCCCAGCGCAGGATGCGGTCGTTAGGAATGTCGCTCCACAACACGTAGCGGCCATCGCCGAACCACACGGGTCCCTCGGACCAGCGCGCGCCCTGATAAAGACATTCGACGGAAGCCGAGGCGAGGCGTAATGCATCGAAGCGAGGGTCGAAACTGCGAATGGAGGGATCGGGATAGCGGCGCTGGTTCGGGTGGCTGATTTCGGTCATGGCGCTGTCAGAGCAACGCCGGGCGTCGAATCATTCGATCGACGCCCGGCGTTCGTGGTGGTTACTGGTTATTGGTAACGATGCCGCTTGAAACTCTGTCGCGGTTCAACTCAAGCCTGCGCCGGCTTGCCGTCGCGCAGACGCCAGAGCTTCAGCGGATTGTCGTCCTGCAGCGATTGCGGCAGCAAGTCAGCGGGCAGGTCCTGGTAGCAGACAGGACGCAGGAAGCGCTCGATCGCCATCGCGCCGACCGAGGTCGCGCGCGGATCGGACGTGGCCGGGAACGGGCCGCCATGCACCATCGCGTATGACACTTCGACGCCCGTAGGGAAGCCGTTCGCCAGAATGCGCCCGGCCTTGCGCTCCAGCGTGGGCAACAGGCGCCGCGCGATGTCATGGTCTTCGGGCTCGATCTGCAGCGTTGCCGTGAGCTGGCCTTCGAGATATTCGGCCACCTTCACCATTTCTTCGATGTCGGCGCACGTGACGATCAGCGAAGTCGGCCCAAAGATCTCGTCTTCGAGTTCCGCGGATGTCAGGAACTGCATCGCCGAAGTCTGGAACAGCGCGGGCAGCGCGGCGCAGGTCGCATCCGAGGACGTGCCGCGCGCAATGCTCTGCACGCCGCGTTGCTCGGTGCGATGCGTAATGCCGCCCTGATACGCGCTGGCGATGCCCGGCGTGAGCATCGTCTGCGCGCTCTTTTGCGCGAGCGCCTTTGCAGCAGCGTCGATAAAGATCTGCTTGTTCGGTCCGTCCAGAAGCAGCACGAGACCAGGATTCGTGCAGAACTGTCCGACGCCGAGCGTGACCGATTCGATAAAGCCTGCGGCAATCTGCTCTGCGCGCTTTGCAAGCGCGCCGGGCAGCACGAAGAACGGGTTGATGCTGCTCATTTCGGCAAACACGGGAATCGGCTCGCGGCGTTTCTGCGCGAGATTCACGAGCGCAAGGCCGCCGGCGCGCGAACCCGTGAAGCCGACCGACTTGATTGCCGGATGCTGGACCAGCGCTTCGCCGATTTCATTACCCGCGCCGACCACCAGCGAGAACACGCCTTCGTGCAGGCCGCAATCGGCGACTGCTTTCTGAAGGGCGCGGCCAACCAGTTCAGACGTTCCGAGGTGCGCCGGGTGCGCCTTCACGACAACCGGACAACCCGCCGCAAGCGCGGATGCCGTATCGCCGCCCGCTACGGAAAAGGCGAGTGGAAAATTACTTGCTCCGAACACGCCGACAGGACCGACGGGAATCTTCTGCAAACGCAAGTCGGGACGTGGCAGCGGCTTGCGATCCGGCTGAGCGGAATCGAGCGTAGCGGTGAGCCAGCGGCCTTCGCGCACCAGCGATGCGAACAGCTTGAGCTGCCCGACGGTACGCGCCCGTTCGCCTTCGAGCCGCGCCTTGGGCAACGCGGATTCGGCCTGCGCGCGCTCGATCAACGTGTCGCCAAGCCCGAGGATGTTTTCGGCGATCGTCTCGAGAAAATGCGCGCGAATTTCGAGCGACGTCTGACGGTACGAGTCGAACGCGAGCGCGGCCAGCGTGCACGCGCGATCCACCTCGACTGCGCCGCCCGCACCGAACTCGGGTTCGATTTCCATGTTGCGCGCCGGGTCGAACGCGCGCAGCGTGCCTTTGGTGCCGCGCACCTCGGACCCGCCGATCAGCATGTCTCCGGTAATTTGCATGTCCTGCTCCTGTGGGTGGCTGCGCGGCAGGAACGCATGTCGCGTCGCGCGGCCGGAAATCCAAATAGTGCGACGTCAAGAATGGGCGGACGATTCCGCGAGACGGCGCTCGACGTCGAGCAAAGCCAGCGTCGCGACTTCGATCTTCGCATGATGTTCAGGCGGCGTCGAACGCAACGGCGGCAGCTGCCGCCCTCTGTCCGCGAGCTTCGACAAGGTGAGCACGCCGTGCAGCACGCGCCTCAGCGAAATGTCGTCGCGCAAGGTTTCGAGCGGTACGAGCGCAAGGAAACCGCCCACTTCTGATATCACCTTTTCCCGATCCACGCTTTTCAGTGGCCGGCTCAGGCAGTCGTCGCGCGAAGGATCGTCGCGCACGATCGCCTATTGCACAGCAACGGATGTGCCGCGATTCACGCGCCCTGCGAGCGTATCGACGTACGATCGGCGAAACGCCCATGGGCGGCTCGCGAGCGACGATCACCGGGGCAAGTTAGCATCGCCACGCCAATGTTGTCAAACAACTTTGATCGCTAGTCTACGTAATGCTGCGTGCATGGATCTGATTTCTTCATATGAATACAGGCGCGGCGTGCTGCAGCGCAGATTGGGCTTTCAAAAATGCTCGTATGACAACAGGCGGAGTATCGGACTGGTTTGAATCAAACGTTTTGTAATCTCTTCCGCTTTTCAAGATAAGAACCGTATTTAGTACCGATTCAAAGCCGTGTAAAACCCTACGGAATAAAAGTTTATTCAGATGGCCGTGAGGCACGGCAGGAGCGGATTTGCGGCATTTGCTGGAGAATTGCGTCAACTAGATTAAATGTCACCCGGCGCGACACCTGATTTCTGAACCATAAATGAAACAGGTGAGAAATTCTCTAACGTTAATTCGTATTAGCTGGCGAATATAGTGATAGATTAATGCGAAACAAGACCATGAGTAACCGCAGCATCGGCATGGCCATAGCCCCCTCCGCTGCGAACCTCGAGAGATAGCACTTTGCCGCAACATTTTATTGAACAGATGTCGCCGTTGCTGGAAGCGGAGAACGATGTCAGCTGGTTCCGCGAGGTCGCCCGGCTGGCAGAGGGCTGGGGCTTCGACCGCGTGCTGGTCGGCATTCTTCCGCGGCCGGGCATGCGGCTGGAAGACGCGTTCATCCGCAGCACGTACTCACCGTCCTGGCGGCAGTTCTACAACGACCAGGGGTTCGCGCACATCGACCCGACGGTCGCGCATTGCATGACGAAGTCGTCACCGCTGATCTGGTCGCCGGATCTGTTCGAATCGAATCCGGCGCAAGCCATGTATGAGGAGGCGCGCGCGCACGGCTTGCGCGCCGGTGTAAGCCTGCCTATCCACGGGCCGAGACAGGAATCGGGCCTGATCTGCTTCGTCAACGACCGTAATCCGACCGACGACTTCTGGCGTCATCTCGACGTCGTCCTGCCCAACCTCGTGCTGTTGCGCGATCTCGTCATCGACACGAGCCAGCCTCATCTGAATGCTCACACGCAGGCGTTAGTGCCGAAGCTCACGCCGCGGGAACAGGAATGCCTGAAATGGACCGCACGCGGTAAGTCCACTTGGGAAATTTCGCACATTCTTAATTGCTCGGAAGCAGTGGTGAATTTCCACCTTAAGAACATTCGCACGAAATTCGGTGTGAACTCACGGCGCGCGGCGGCCGTGATTGCAACGCAACTCGGCCTTATTGATCCAGGTTGATGAGCTCACGCGCTTCCGGGTTGTGGAGCACCTTTTCCGCCCTGCCCAGATCGCCGTCCGTGACCGTCTTCGTGAAGTAGAGGCCCAGCAGGATCGAGACGGGTGCCGGAATTTCAGCGCCCGATTCGAAGCGGCTGCCGCGCGACTGGGTTACGCCGAAACGCGCCCAGAATTGACGTTGGCTCTCTTTCTTTTTCTTGCGGTACGCGATGATCAGCACGCGGTCCACACCTGTCGAAGTATCCGCGCCGCGGCTCTGCACGGTCGGTTGAACGTTTGCGTGAACGCCCGCTTGCCAGTGATTCTGAAGTTCCATGATGGTTTTTCCCTGTGTTTGGCCCTCATCTCAATTTTGTAATCATCAGACGGACTGAACACCTATCCAGGTGAATAGGTGTTTTTTTTATCCGAAATGCATACGGTTTCCTGCGTACCGCGACCAACGTAAGGAGCACACCATGCATACGGCGATTCGGATTGGCACACGGCAAGAGTTCGACAACAACCACATCAACGAGATGTACCGGCTGCGCGCCCGCGTCTTCCGGGACCGCATGGGATGGGACGTTCCGACCATCGCCGGCATGGAGATCGACGGCTACGACGCGCTCGGGCCGTACTACATGCTCATCCAGGACGCCGACCGCGCGGTGCGCGGCTGCTGGCGGCTGATGCCGACGGAGGGCCCGAACATGCTGAAAGACACTTTCCCGCAGTTGCTCGACGGTCACGACGCGCCAGTCGGACGGCATATATGGGAACTGAGCCGCTTTGCTATCGAAACGGATGGCGAGCAAACGTTTGGCTTTGCAGATCTGACGATGCACGCGATCCACGAACTGGTCACTTTCGCGGACCGGATGAGTATTACGCGCTATGTGACCGTCACGACGACGGCGATCGAACGGCTGCTGCGGCGTACGGGCATCGAGGTGACGCGCTTGGGGCCGCCCGTGCGGATCGGCGTCGAACGCACGATCGCGCTCGACATCACCGTCGACGCGATTCGCGCCGCCGTCTGCAAGCCGATGCCCGTGGCGGCTTGAGTTTGAGTTCGAGCCTCAGCGGAGACTAGCTGCGCCGGAACGTGATGTGCGCGATCCGGCGCACGAGCAACGCCGCGGCCAGCGCGGCGCAGCCCGTCAGCACGACGCCGATGTGGATCGACTGCACCAGCACGTGACGGGCGGCGTCGAACAGCGCCGGTCCTTCGAGGCCGGCGCGTTTCAGCTCGATCAGCAGCGAGTCGCGCAGGTTTTCGTCGACGAGAATGCGCGGATCGGCGAGCTTCGGCCGCCACGCCGACGCGACGGTCTCGCCGAGCACGCGCAGCGACTCTTCCACGCCCGATGCATAGCGCCGGTTCACGATCGTCGCGACGATGCTGGTGCCGAGCATGCCGCCCACCATGCGCGTCGATTGCAGCAGCGCCGTCGTGATGCCGAAGCGCTCGCGGCCGGCAATCTCCTGGCCGAACACGTTCAGATTGTTGAGAATGAAACCGAGACCGATGCCGACGGCCGCCATCGACAGTTCGAGATAGAGATGCGGCGTCGCGGGCGTGGCGAGCGCGATCCCCACCGACGCAGCCACGAGCAGGCTGAAGCCGATCGTCAGGATCGCCGTCGGGCGCTTCATGTGAATCACGATGCGCGTGTTGATCATGCTGCCGAGGGCGATGCAGGCCGCAATCGGCGTCGCGAGCAGGCCGGCCTGCTGCGGCGACAGCCCGAAGCCGCCTTGCAGCAGCAGCGGCGCGAAGAAGATCAGCGAGAACATCACGAAACCCGACAGTACCGACAGCGTGAAAAGTGTCACGAGCTGCGGGTCCCTGAAGAGGTCGAGCGGCACGATCGGGTGCGTCGCGCGGCGTTCGCAGGCCAGCAGCGCTGCCGCGCCCACTACGACCAGCGCCGCGAGTATCAGGTTGCCCGTGGTCAGGCCGTCCTTCGGCACGGCCTCAATGAAGGTCTGAAGCCCGCCCAGCACCAGCGCGACGAGCGCGGCGCCCGCCCAGTCGATCCGCACGTCGCCCGTGCGCTCGCGGCGGTAGTACGGCAAATGCGCCCAGATGAAATACAACGCGAGCGCGCCGACGGGCAGATTGACGAGGAATGTAGAGCGCCAGCCGAATTGCTCGCTGAGCCAGCCGCCCAGCGACGGCCCCGCCGCCGTGCCGATTCCGTACGCGGCCGCCAGCACTACCTGCCAGCGCACGCGGGTGCGCGGGTCGGGAAAGAGGTCGGGGATCGACGCGAATGCCGTGCCGACCATCATCCCGCCGCCCACGCCCTGCAGGCCCCGCGCGAACACCAGAAACGGCATGCTGGAAGCGAGTCCGCAGAGCGCCGACGCCACCGTGAAGACGATCACGGCCGTGATCACGAAATACTTGCGGCCGAAATAGTCGCCGAGACGCCCGAACACGGGCACCGTGACCACGGATGCAAGCAAATAGGCGCTCGCAATCCACGCGTAATACTCGAAACCGTGCAGTTCGACGACGATCGACGGCAATGCCGTGCTGACCACCGTCTGATCGAGCGCGACCAGCATGTTGACGAGACCGATGCCAAGCATGGCCAGCAGTGCGTCGCGAAAAACCAGGGGACGGGAAGGATTCACTTCTTTGCGGTGCGGCGCAGTGCGCGCCGCATTTTCAGATCAGGGGAAGAGGGAACCGGGCCGCTAGCACAGCGCGACGGCCCGGCAAGCAAGGCGAAAGCGTCAGGAGCCGAACATCCGGTCGCGTGCATGCTCGAGATGCAGGCGCATCGCCTGACCGGCTGCGGCCGCGTCCTTGCTGCGGATCGCGTCGAGCACAGCCAGGTGCTCGGCCTGCACGAGCCGCTGGCGTTCGAGCGTCTTCACCAGCGACAGATTCCGCGACAGATTCATGCTGAAAACAATCTGCTCTTCGATGAACGACATCATCGTGATGAAAAACTGGTTCTTCGACGCCCGCGCAACCGCGAGGTGAAACGCGAAGTCGTCCTTCGCGCCGATGCCCTGCGTTTCGATCACGCGCTCCAGTTCATCCCATGCGTGCTGGATCGCGGCGATGTCGTCGGCTTCGGCCATTTGCGCGGCCAGTTCCGCGGCGCCCGACTCCGTCACGATGCGAAAGTCGTAGCAGCGTCGAATGTCGGAGAGCGTCTCCAGCGGCGCGAAACGGCGCACGTCGGGGTCCGGACGGCGCGCCACCGTCGTGCCCGACCCGTGCCGCGTCACGATGATGCCGTCGGCGCGCAGCCGCGCGAGCGCCTCGCGCACCGTCGGCCGCGACGTCTCGAAGCGTTCCGCAAGCGCATGCTCGGTGGGCAGGCGTTCGCCTTCCTTGTATTCGCCTTCGAGAATGCGGTTCAGGATGTCGCCGTAGATCTTGTCCGGCAGACCGGTCGATTTGCGCTCGTTCATCGTCGAGAAACGGCTTGTCAGAATAGACTGGAATTGTAAGGCAAATAACGCGCGCTACCGCCTGAAATAACGCCTCACGCCAGGCAGAAGACGTGTGGTGGCGCGCACGCCGCCAGTATGACGGACCTCGCGTCGGACGGCAAAATTTGACAAATCCTTGATTGACATCTGGGTTCGCGCTGACCAAAACGCCCCTTTTTCGTCGATGATTTATGCTGCTACCGCAATCTGGACCCATTCATACGGCTTTCACAGGCGGCTCGCGCCGGCCGAACACGGCGGCGCGACGCTCTCCACGACACGGAGGCTTCATGTACACACGCATCCTCGTTGCCGTCGACGGCAGCAACACGTCACGCCGCGCGTTCGACAGCGCCCTGAATCTGGCGAGCAAACTGGGCGCGACGCTGCGCGCGTTCTATGCGGTCGAAAACACGCCGATGTACTTCGACGCGCCCGGCTACGATCCGTCCATCCTGCGCAACCGTCTCGTCGAGCAGGGCAAGGAACTGACGGCGGAACTGTCGGCGGCGATGCGCGCGCAAGGGGTATCGGGCGATATCGCGGTGGGCGAGGCTTCGTCGCTCGACGACGTGCCGACGCTCGTGCTGCGCGCCGCCGCCGATTTCAACGCAGACCTGATCATCATGGGCACCCATGGCCGGCGCGGCGTGCAGCGGCTGATTCTGGGCAGCGTGGCCGAGCGTTGCGTGCGTCAATCGACATTGCCCGTGCTGCTGATTCCGTCCGCTGCGGGCGGCGGCGAAGCTGAGGAAGAACCCAAGGCCTGAGCGTTGCGCGCGACAGCGAAGCCTGACGCCGCTCAACAACGCGATTGCTTGCGGCGCGTCATTTTGCCGCCTGGTTGCGCGCGCATCGAGTGGGACAATCGGTTGTCACCCTGCTTGTCAACCTTTTAACGCCGGTTGGTCCCATGCTCAATCCCATCGCAGTTACCGCCGCTGTCGCCCCTGCCCGCACTGTCCGCCGCGGCCCCGCCTCCCCCGCGCAGCGCGCCGTGCGCAGCACGGCTCGCTGTTCATCGTGCGCGATGCGGCATCTGTGCATGCCGCAAGGCGTGTCCGCCAATGAAATGCCGCAGCTCGAAGCGCTGATCTGCTCGGCGCGCCCGGTGCGTCGCGGCGAGGCGCTCTATCGCGCGGGCGATTCGTTCGACAGCCTCTACGCCGTGCGCTCGGGATCGCTGAAGACGGTGATGGCGCATCGCGACGGCCGCGAACAGGTTACGGGCTTGAGGATCGCAGGTGAAGCGCTCGGCCTCGACGGCATCAGTAGCGACCAGCACGCATGCAGCGCCGTCGCGCTCGAAGACAGCTCCGTGTGCATCATTCCTTACGCGGCGCTCAAGCATCTGTGCCGCGAGATCGGCTCGATGCAGGAGCGGCTGCACAAACTGATGGGCGAGCAGATCGTGCGCGAGGCCGCGCAGATGATGGTGCTCGGTTCGCTGAGCGCCGACGAGCGTGTCGCTGCCTTCCTGCTCGATATCTCCGAGCGCAACGCCCATCGCGGTTATTCATCGGCGGAATTCAATCTGCGGATGACGCGCGAGGATATGGGCAGCTACCTCGGCATGACGCTCGAAACGGTGAGCCGCACCCTGTCAAGATTTCAAAAGCGCGGACTGATCGACGCACAAGGCCGCCTGATCCACATCGTCGATCCGGAAGGCTTGCGCCAGGTCGGCGCCTCGTCTAACGCCTGATCCGCCAGGCCCGCCGCGCGGCTTCGTCTCGCACGACGCCGGCGCGCATCCGCCTGGCACGTCTCCTGCGCCTGCGGTACAGTCCAAGATTATCCTTCTCGGCGAGAGTCGGGTCTTCGGTACCCCGCACTCGTCTCGTGCAAAGATGCTTGCTGTCCCCACGAGGAGACCCGGCGAATGAACCGCGATCCCGCACCGCACCACCCGCTGGCCGAACGTCTCATCGACGCGCGCCGCGTGACCGACGCCCTGTTCTCGGTTGTCGAACCCGAATACCTCTATGACCGGCCGATCCGCGAACGCCACCGGATCGTGTTCTACATCGGCCATCTCGAAGCCTTCGACCGTAATCTCTTCGACGAACGCCTGTGCCCGCTGCCCGCGTTCGCGCCGGAACTCGACAGGTTGTTCGCGTTCGGCATCGATCCCGTCGACGGCGGCTTTCCAACCGATCAACCTTCCGATTGGCCTTCGATCGACGTCGTGCGCGACTACGCGAACAAGGCGCGCGCGCAGATCGACAGCCGTCTGGCGACCTGCGAGTTCGGCCGCGGCGGCATGGCGACGGGCTCGCCCGAGCAACTGATGCATGTCGCCATCGAACACCGTCTGATGCACGCGGAAACGCTCGCGTACATGCTGCATCAGTTGCCGCTGGAGATGAAAGCCGCGCCGCCGGGCGCCACCTCGACCGCGCAATATGAGCGCAACGTCCAGGCGCCGCCGATGGTGCGCGTGCCAGCGGGCGAAGCCGTGCTCGGCATGAAGAAGGAAGATGGCCGCTTCGGCTGGGATAACGAGTTCGGCGAGCAGCGCGTGCAGGTCGACGCGTTCGAGATCGACCGTTACATGGTGACCAACGCGCAATTCCGCGAGTTCATCGACGCAGGCGGCTATCGCCATCGCGCTTACTGGAACGATAAGGACTGGGCGTGGAAGGAAGCCGAGGGCGTCGCGCATCCCGTCACGTGGTCGCAGCATGCTGATGGCCAGTGGACCTTGCGCACGATGTTCGAAGATATCGCGCTGCCGCCCGACTGGCCCGTCTACGTGAGCCATGCCGAAGCGAGCGCCTACGCGCGATGGGCCGGCAAGGCACTGCCCACGGAAGCACAATGGCAGCGCGCCGCGCTGGGCGCATCGAACACGGCTTCGGGCAACTGCGATTTCCGCAGCTGGGACCCGCAAGCCGTCGATGCATCGCCCGACAACGTCAGCGCGTTTGGCGTCGAAGGCCAGTTCGGCAATGGGTGGGAATGGACGTCGTCGTTATTCGACGCGCTGCCGGGCTTCGAGGCGTTTCCGTTCTATCTCGGCTACTCGGCCAATTTCTACGACGGACAGCACTACGTGCTGAAGGGCGGTTCGGCACGCACCGCGCAATGCATGATCCGGCCGACGTTCCGCAACTGGTTTCAGCCGCGGTATCAGCATGTGTATGCGGGGTTCAGGTGCGTGAGGGCGGCTTCCGACAAGTAAAGCGTCAACTGCAAGCCAGGCGGCCTCGATGCCTGGAACAGGTTTCTCACGCCATCCTTTACTGGTCGTTCACAAAAGGTGCGGACCGGGGACATGCTCGAAAATCCATATCGGATAAGAGCATGTCCGCACGTTCGCGTTACCCAACGGAATTCCCGCATTGACTGCAGAATTTCGCGCCTGCAGGAATGGCGCTGCTGCATTTCGTGCATGACACGGGCACCAACGACGTCGCGCACTAGCCGCAGAAGCGCGAGCCTTGCGCGTTGACCGCCTTGCATTGCGGGCATGCCACACCGTTTGCCGATGTCATCGGAGCAGGACCGCGCCCCCAACCTTGATCGACAGGGCCGCCGTACCCATGACCATGGCTGCTGCCGTGACCGTGTCCGCTGCCATGCCCACTCCCGTGGCCCTGGCCCTGACTGCCATGATGTCCGCCAAGCATCCTTTCCCAGAATCCCATATCGTTTGCCTCTTCAGGATAGTTACGCGATCACGACGATCTTCATTTGCGCAGCAGCCGCAGCCCATTGCCTACGACGAGAAGACTCGCGCCCACGTCGGCAAAGACCGCCATCCACATCGTGCCCAGACCAGCCAGAGTCAAGCCGAGAAAGATTGCCTTGATCCCCAGGGCAACCGTGATGTTCTGAACGAGAATCGTGCGGGTCGCGCGCGACAGACGGATGAACACCGGAATCTTCCGCAGGTCGTCGTCCATCAGCGCCACGTCTGCGGTTTCGATTGCCGTATCGGTACCCATGGCACCCATCGCAAAACCGATGTCCGCACGTGCCAGCGCAGGTGCGTCGTTAATGCCATCGCCGACCATTCCCACGACCGCACCATCCGCCGATAGCGCTTCGATCACCCGCAGCTTGTCTTCTGGCAACTGGTCGCCTTCGGCACGATCGATACCGACCTGCTTCGCGATCGCGTCCGCCGTGTGCGGATTGTCACCCGTCAACATCGCAGTGCGAACGCCCAATCCGTGCAGCGCCGCGATCGCCGCCCTGCTGCTGTCCTTGACCGTATCCGCGACGGCAAAGAGCGCAAGGACCCGATTGGCATCGACCAGCATCACGACGGTCTTGCCCTGCCGCTCCAGCACGTCGAGACGGGCTTCCAGGTCGGGCGAACAGCGGCCCAGTTCCTCGATCAGCCGGTGGTTGCCGAGCGAATACTGCACACCGTCGATGACCCCGCGCACGCCGCGCCCCGGAATCGCCGCGAAGTCCTCGACCGCCAGTTGCACCAGGCTTCGAGCGTCGGGCGTCCGGGCAATTGCCTGCGATACCGGATGGTCCGAGCGCCCTGCAAGGCTGACGGCCAGCGTGCGGCAACGTTGGGAATCGACTTCGGCACGTAGTTCGAAATCGGTCTGGACGGGCTTTCCGTGCGTGATGGTGCCCGTCTTGTCGAGAGCCAGCCACGTGAGCTTCCGGCCCTGTTCGAGGTAGGTGCCGCCCTTGATCAGAATCCCATGCCGTGCAGCGGCGGCAAGACCACTGACGATCGAAACGGGTGTCGAAATGACAAGCGCACACGGGCAGGCAATGACGAGCAGCACGAGCGCCTTATAGATCCACTCCTGCCAGCCGCCGCCCATCACGAGCGGTGGCACCACGGCAATGGCGAGCGCGATCGCGAAAACAACAGGTGTGTAGACTCGCGCAAACTGGTCAACGAAGCGTTGCGTGGGCGCCTTGGCACCCTGTGCCTCCTCCACCGCATGAATGATCCGCGCAAGGGTCGTGTTACTTGCAGTTGCCGTGACGCGATACTCAAACGAACCCGAGTCGTTGATCGTTCCGGCGAATACCGGATCGCCTTCCGCTTTTTCGACGGGCAGGCTTTCTCCCGTGATCGGCGCCTGGTTGATGGTTGAGCGACCGGACACGATTTCCCCGTCGAGTCCGATTCGTTCACCCGGTCGCACGCGCACCGTCGCGCCGACAGCTACGGCTTGCGCATCCACTTCGACCCACGACCCGTCGGCCTGTTGTACCGTCGCCTTATCCGGGGCGAGTCGCATCAGGCCCTGGATCGCGTTGCGCGCACGGTCGAGAGATTTCGCCTCGATCAGTTCGGCGATCGTGAACAGGACCATCACCATCGCGGCTTCTGGCCACTGGCGCAGAATCAATGCGCCCGTCACCGCGATGCTCATCAGCGCGTTGATGTTCAGGTTACCGTTACGGATGGCGACCCAGCCCTTGCGGTACGTCGTCAATCCACACGCGACAACCGCCAGGATGGCGAGTGCGGCCGTCACCCATTGCGGCTGTCCGAGCCAGCTGGCCGCTTCGGACGCAATCGCCGCAATGGCGGACAACGCGAGCGGCCACCACGGCTTCTGGGGGACTTCCGGGACGGGCTGCGCCTTCGCGCCGGACTCGGTCACCTCGGGCGTGAAACCCAATGAGCGGACTGCGGCGAGCACAGCATCGAGCGCATCTGGAGCATGGACCACCGTCAACACCCGCTGCATCAGGTTGAATTCCATGCTCGTGACCGACTTCATGCCTGCCAGCTTCTTGCGGATCAGTGCTTCCTCCGTCGGACAATCCATCTGCAGGATGCGGATTGGCGTGCGAACCCCGTCCGCGACCACCGTCGATGCCTCCATCATCTCGAACCTCGCCGCGGCCGGCGTGCAGCAACCGTCGCCATGGGCGTGATTGCGGTCGTCGGCATGGTCGTGGTCATGATCGTCATGCGCGTGGCCGTGATCTCGCGGGTGATCGTGCGCAAGTCCCGGCGCATCGTGCGATTTGGAGCGAGACAGACTGGAAGCGGACATGGTGGATTCCTTGCTTGATTTATGGTGCAGTAAACACCTTGGAGCCACTCCAAGGTCAAGCGTTTGAAAGGAATCTCGATGAAAATCAGCGAACTCGCCCGGCTAGCGGGCTGCACGACCGATACGGTGCGGTTTTACGAGAAGGAGCGTCTTCTTCCGCTCCCCGCGCGGACAGATGCTAATTACCGCAGCTATGACGACTCGCACGTTCAGCGGCTACGATTCATCCGCAACTGTCGGGCGCTCGATATGAGTCACGAGGAGATCCGCAAACTTCTAGAGGCTGGGGACTCGCCAGAAGCGGACTGTACGGCTGTGAATGACCTTATCGACGAACATATCGAACACGTCGTCCGCCGTATCGAAGAACTTGGCGTTCTGAAAAGTCAGTTGTTGGCCCTGCGTGGGCGTTGTCCTGCCGAAAATGCCGTCCAGGATTGCGGCATCATGCAAGAGCTCGGCACGATGGACGTCGTCAGCGCTGCCCCGTCGCACAGTCATGTGTAACGGTTTGCAGCACGGGAAGCTTGATTGTCTGGCGGATCCGGGAAACCGCCTTGAGCATGGAATCGCCATCGCGCGTGACATGAGGACGTGGGCGTCCTGAAGCGAGGTTTTCCAGTGATATGAGCTGGCGCTGCAGCAGCGTGTCGATCTCAGCGCGGCCAAGTTCGATCTGATCCGGCGCGTCCTTGGTGAGCATCAAGGTGGCGAATTCATGCGTTGAGTCTGTTCGCGCAGCGCGCTTTGCTTACCCTCTCCAACGGTCGCTGCCCCGCTGACAATAAAACGACGTCGGCTCGCCGACATGCAGCAAGCCGACTGCCCGTTCAACTACGCATGGTTAGTGGTTCATCTGCTCGATGCCCGCCACTCGCCACGCCTGGTCGCCCTGTGCGTTCCTGACGATGTTCCAGATCTCCTGGAACGGCTGGGCCGTCTGCGCGTCGTCCTCCCGCATCTGACCGTAAAAGCGAACGCTGACCAGTGTTTCCTCCGCGTTGCTTTGCGTGCCCAGCACCTCGGCATCGAGTTGCGTGACTTCCGTCACGCTCGGCTCGCGCCCCCGGGCTTCCAGATCCATCTTCAGTTGCCTGAACATTTCCGGCGTCGTCAACTCGAACAGGTCCCCCTGCTCGTTCCTGTCCCATGCGCCTTGAAGACGCATGAACAGAGTCTTTGCCGATACCAGAAAGGCCGCCTGGTCGGGCCCGAGCGCAAGTCCCGGTGCCTGCATAGCGCCTGCAGCGCCCGCCGAACCCATCGCTGCGCGCGGCCAGCCCATGGGCGTCGCTTCAGGCCGCGCTTGCCCCATCTGGTTGAGAAATGGCGCGCCGTTCGTTTGCTGCCGGTTCGCGGCGCCATGTCCATAAGCCAGATCCGGACGACGCCGGTTGGCAATGAAGCGGAACAGCATCACGCCGGCCAAAACCACCAGCCCGATGAGCAGCGCATTCGACAGCATTTGCGCCAGTCCTTCAGCCATCCCGAACGACGACAGCAGCGCCGCAATGCCAAGGCCGGCGGCGAGGCCGGCGAGCGGGCCCATCCAGCGGTTACGCGCCGCGGCAGCAGGCGCCTGGGTCGCCTGTTGCGCGGGCTGGGCTTGCTGGCGCTGTTGCGCCGGCCCGGACGGCGACGCCGACTGCGACTGGCGCCCGATGCTTTGACCGCCGCCCACCCGCTTCGCTTCTGCATCGTTCGACGCCACGGCGCCGAGCGCCAGCAGTCCCGCCAGACCCAGCGCTGCCGTCCCGCGCGTTACCGTACCGGCAGCGCGTCGAAGGTGATTGACGAATTGCATGAACATAAAAAAACCCCTTTTTGGTAAGTCCGGGGGCTGCCCGGATCGCGCTCTTCATAGTCGCGCGAAAAACATTACGAACAGTAATATTTATTGACTCGTCAAACTCGCGGCCCTTGAGCCTGCAAGCCGTGATGGCCCACGTGAAAACCGTTGCCGTGGATGTAGTGCTCCAGTTGCCGGATCGTGTGTTCCTGCTCGGCAATCAGGTTCTTGATCAGGTCGCCGATCGACACCATGCCGATCACCTGCCCGGCCGTGATCACAGGCAGATAACGTATCCGGTGCGCGGTCATGATCGCCATGCATTCGTCGGTCGTGTGCTGCGGGCCGACATGGCGCACCTCGGTCGACATGATGTCGCGCACCGGCGTATTCCTTGACGAGCGGTCCATCAAGACGATTTTCCGAGCGTAATCGCGCTCGGTCACGATACCGGCCAGGCGTCCTTCGTTTGCGACGATCAGTGCGCCCACCCGGCGGTGCGCCATGATCGCGATCGCGTCGTAGACGGATGCGGACGCGTGGGTGGACCACACTGTCCGGGAATCTTTTGAACGAAGAAATTGCGCAACCGATGCCATAAGTCACCTCTGTCAGTGTCGTTAGCCGCTCGCCGGCGTCCAGGTGCGAGGCTTCAATCTAACCGAATCCGATAGAACATAAAATTCGTATTTTTGTTGCCAATACTTCGTAAAAACCGTAGCTTTGAGTCATTGACGGAGGGCACGTGAACTTCAAGCATCTGCATTATTTTTGGGTCGCGGCGCACGCGGGCGGGATCGTCCGCGCGGGCGAGCAGTTGCACATCTCGCCGCAAACGCTCAGCGGCCAGATCAAACTGCTCGAAGAAGCGCTGGATAAAAAACTGTTCAGGAAGAGCGGGCGCAACATCGAACTGACGGATGCAGGCCGGCTGGTGCTCGACTACGCGGACGAAATATTTTCGCTGGGCTCGGAACTGGAGAGCGCGGTGCGGCGCGAGAACGAATCCGGTGCGCAAACGCGGTTTCGTGTCGGGATCGCGGATTCAGTTCCGAAAGCAATCGCGTACCGGCTGCTGGAACCCGCGCTCAGCGCGCCCGTTTCGCTGCGCATGATCTGTCACGAAGGCAAGCTGCATGCGCTGCTCGCGCAACTCGCCGTGCACCGCCTCGACCTGATCATCGCGGATGCGCCCATTCCCGCCGATGTCAACATCAAGGCATTCAACCACCGGCTCGGCCGTTCGACGCTGAGTTGCTTCGGCGCGCCTGCGTTGGTCCAGACCGCCAGGAAACGTTTCCCGTTGTCGCTCGGTCAGTTGCCGGTGTTGCTGCCCGGCACGGAATCCGCAGTACGCCGCAAGCTGGATCACTGGCTGGCGTCGCATGCCATTTCGCCGCGCATCGTCGGCGAATTCGACGACGGCGCGATGACCATGGCGTTCGGCCGCGAGGGCCGCGGCCTGCTGTTCGCGCCAACCGCGCTGGAGAGCCAGTTACAGGCAGAGCACAAACTGACGATGGTCGGGCAGATCAACACCATCGTCGAAGAGTTCTATGCCATCTCGATCGAGCGCCGTATCAGCCATCCTGCTGTTGCGATGATCATGGACGCGGCGCGAAGCGAACTGTTCAACGGTTAGACGACCCGGCTTCCGTTGCGATGCCCTCTTCCGTCGTCCCTGAACGACTTCCGACCCGCCCACTCTAAAGATCAGGGCCTTTCGGCCTCACGTATGAGCTACCGCGTAGTGAACCCATAGAAAACGGACTCAGCGCTATTCGTTCATGCCTCGTTGCGCCGCCGCCCGTCGTCTACGCCGCCGGTGATCTATGGACCGCGCCCCTGGGCCGGATACTATCGTTATCCTTATTGGCACAGCGGATATCGGGGCTATTACGGCCGCGCTTACTATGGCCCTGGTTACTACGACAGACGTGGTTACTACGGGTATCGCGGGTGGCACCACCAGGTGGCCGCAAGCGCACCGCTCACTGCGCCTCGCCGCCCGCCATCGACTCGATGATGGTGTGGAGTTGCCTGCTCATCGGCAGGTCGAGGCTGGTGCCCGACGGCAGGCGGCGCAAGAACCAGCGCTTGTACTGGCGATCGATTTCCCCATCCGCCGCGAGCTCCTGGAAGGTATCCCTCACCACTTGCGCGAGCTGCGGGTCGTCCTTGCGAAACATGATGCCGTACGGGTCATAAGACAGATAGTCGCCGACCACGCGGTACTCGCCGCCCGCGCCGGCATGCTCCGCGATCAGGCCATACAGCAGAACGTCGTCGGTGGCGAAGGCATCGGCCTTTCCTTCGGCCACCTGCGCGAAGCCCTGCGCGTGGTCCGGCACCACCTGCAATTGCATCCCGAGCCTGAACTTCTGGTCAAGATCGCGTAACGCCTTCTCGTTGGTGGTGCCGGCCGTCACCGCTACCTTCCTGCCAGCGAGGTCGCGGAACGAGCCGATCGGCGAGCCTTTCTTGACCATCACCTTGGTGCCGGCCACGAAAATGATCGGCGAGAAAGCCACCCGTTTCTGGCGCTCCACGTTGCTGGTCGTAGAGCCGCATTCCAGATCGACACGGCCGCCGGCCACAGCGTCAATGCGGTTCTCGGCTGTAACAGGCACCCACTGGATGGTCAGGGTGCGGTTGACCGCGTCCCCGATGGCCGACACGAGCGACTTGCACAGCTCGATCGAATAGCCGATCGGCTCGTTGCGCGCGTTCAGATACGAAAACGGCACCGACGACTCGCGGTAGCCCAGCGCGATCGCACCCGACTCCCGCACCTTGGCCAGCGTGCCCGTCAGCGCGACGGGCGCGGCGGTATCGGGAACCGGGCGGGATGACTGCGGGTCGTCCTGTGCCCGCACTGCGGCCCCCGCCACCAGCAGCCCCGCGATGGCCAGCATCGACCAGAATCGCTGCGTCTTCATGGCACAGTCCCCGTCAGCTTTCCGCCGGATGGGCCAGCGTCGCGCCGAGTTCGGCGTCGATGCGCGCCGCGTTGGCCGCGGCGTCGGCTTCTGACAGCAGCGCCCCTTCCCACTTGCCGACCACCGCGCTCGCAATCGAGTTGCCCACCGCGTTCGTCGCCGAACGGCCCATGTCGAGGAACGTATCCACGCCCAGAATCAGCAGCAACCCGGCTTCCGGGATGCCGAACTGGTTGAGCGTGGCGGCAATCACCACCAGCGAAGCGCGCGGCACGCCGGCCATCCCTTTGGACGTCAGCATCAGGATCAGCAGCATGGTCAGCTGCGTACCCAGCGAGAGGTGCATGTTGTACGCCTGGGCGATGAACAGCGTCGCGAACGTGCAATACATCATCGAGCCGTCGAGGTTGAACGAATAACCCATCGGCATCACAAAGCTGGAAATCTTGCGATTCACGCCGAAACGGTCGAGCGCGTCGAGGATCTTCGGATACGCGGCCTCGGAACTCGCGGTCGCGAAGGAAAGCATGAATGCTTCCTTGATCAGCGCCAGCAGCTTGAACACGCGCGGCCCGAGGAACACGAAGCCAGCCGCCGTGAGCACCGCCCACAACAGGAAAAGGCTGAGGTAGAAGTCGCCCATGAAGACCGCGAACTTCAACAGGATAGTCAGCCCGTTGACGGCCACGGTAGAGGCCATCGCCGCCAGGACCGCCAGCGGCGCGAGCTTCATCACGTAACCGGTGATCTTGAGCATGACGTGCGAGAGCTGGTCGATCGCGGCCACCAGCACCTTGCCTTTCTCACCCAGCGCGGCGAGCGCAATGCCGAAGAACATCGAGAACACGACGATCTGCAGGATTTCGTTGTTGGCCATCGACTCGGCGAAGGACCTGGGAACCATGTGACCGACGAAGTCCTTCAGCGTGAACTTGGCGGTGGCCAGGTTCGCCGACGCGCCAATGTCGGGCAGCGGCAGCCCAAGATTCTCACCGGGCCTGAGCAGATTGGACATCAACAGGCCGAGCAGCAGCGAGACCAGCGAAGCGGTGACGAACCAGCCTAGCGCTTTCGCGAACACGCGACCGACCGAGGCCGCGTCGCCCATGTGCGCAATGCCGACGACAAGCGTCGAGAAGACGAGCGGGCCGATCACCATCTTGATCAGACGCAGGAACACGTCCGACACCAGCGAGATGTAGCCCGCGATCTCGGTGGCAGCCTTCTTGTCCGGAAAACTCGTGTAGATCATGTAGCCGATCCCGATGCCCAACAGCATCGCGATCAGAATCCAGATGGCCGCGGCATTTTTTCTGTTCATCTCGAAGCCTCCATGCACTACGCGTGTATTGCGGATGGAAAGGTCGAAACAGGATGCGCCAGGCGTTGCCCGGAATGCTATCTACTACGTTCAAGACTGTCCGGCAGCGGAATATCACGTGCCGGAGGGCAAAGACTGCGCCCGTAGTGCGTCGGGCCCGTGAAGTTCGGCCCGTCCCTGCAGCTTACGGTAGTCGTCGAATACTCAGAGTGTAGCGTTTCGCTCATCCAGAGTCGACGATCTAACCGCGCAGACTTCCATCGCGGGCGACGAGGCGCCATCAAGCACCGTTCCCCTCGTTCAGCGATGGCGAAAACACAACGGCCTGTCTGGGTTGGGTCAGCATCGACGGTTGCAGGATTTCGTCGAGTTGCGCCCGGCTCAGCAGCCCCTTCTCCACGACGATCTCGGCGACGCTTCTGCCCGACGCGAGCGCCTCGCGCGCCACCTGCGTCGCGTTGGTATAACCGATATACGGATTGAGCGCCGTCACGATGCCGATCGAGTTCTCGACGAGCGCATGAAGCCGGTCACGATTCGCCGTGATCCCGTCCACACACTTCGAAGCAAGCGTGAGGCATCCCGCACGCAGGTGTGCAACGCTCTTGAAGAGGCTATGCGCAATCAGCGGCTCGAACGCATTCAATTGCAGCTGACCGGCTTCTGCCGCAAAGCTCACAGTCACGTCGTTGCCGATGACTTCAAAGGCGATCTGGTTGACGACTTCCGGAATGACCGGGTTGACCTTGCCAGGCATGATGCTGGAACCCGCCTGGACGGGCGGCAGATTGATCTCGCCAAAGCCCGCGCGCGGACCGCTCGAAAGAAGCCGAAGGTCGTTACACGTCTTGGAGAGCTTGATCGCCACGCGCTTGAGCACGCCCGACAACTGGACGAACGAGCCCACGTCTTGCGTCGCCTCGACGAGATTGGGTGACGTGATGACGGGTATGCCCGTGATGCTGGCAAGATGCCGGCACGCAAGCGCAGCGTATTCGGGCGACGTGTTGATGCCGGTGCCGATGGCCGTTGCGCCAAGATTGATCTCGCAGATCAGCTTCAACGCTTCCATGAGCCGCTCTTCGTCTTCTCCGAGCATGACCGCGAACGTGCTGAACTCCTGACCGAGTGTCATGGGAACCGCGTCCTGCAATTGCGTTCGCCCCATCTTGAGGTCGTCGCGGAATTCCTCTGCCTTGCGTTCGAACGAGTGACGCAATATCCCCATCGCATGCACCAGCTGAACGATCCCCATGTACGTCGCGATCTTCAACGCGGTCGGGTACACGTCATTCGTGCTTTGACCGAGATTGACGTCTTCGTTGGGATGCAGCAGCGCGTAGTCGCCGCGCGCGTGGCCAAGCTGTTCGAGCGCCAGATTGGCGATCACTTCGTTCGCGTTCATGTTGGTCGACGTGCCCGCACCGCCCTGAATGACGTCGACAACGAACTGGTCATGCGCGATGCCGTTGCGGATCTCACGGCACGCGTGAACGATCGCCTTCATCTTGTGTTCCGCAAGCAGGCCGAGGTCGTAGTTGGCCATAGCCGCCGCCTCTTTCACGCACGCCAGCGCGTTGACGAGATTCGGATACGTCGAGATCGGGATGCCCGTGATCGGGAAATTGGCAAGTGCGCGAAGCGTGTGCACACCGTAGTAGGCGTCGTTCGGCACGGGCAGATCGCCAAGAAGATCGTGCTCGATCCGTTCATTGGATGGGGACATCGTGTCGCTCCGTTAGCGTGTCAGTGATGGCTCGACGGCACCCGATGCGTTCAGGCAACGGGTTCGTCGCGTCGACAGAATTGGCGTTACGTTGTGCTCGTGCGAGCGGGTGACTCGCTGGCCGCCGTTGCATGCGCGATGCACTGCCGGGCCAGCACGTCGGTTGGATCGATCAGCCTCGCGCGCGCGCCGCTTCTGCCCGTGAACTCGCTGTGTGGCAGCAGCAGCGGGAGTTCGGTGCAGCCAAGCACGATGACTTCGACACCTTCTGCAATCAGGCCTTCGACAGCTTCAGCGATGTCTTCCTGACATTGCCCCGTCGTGAACCCTGCTTTCACGCCGTCCTTGCCGTAGATCGCTTCCATCACGCGCGCCTGGAGTTCGGGTCCCGGCGCAATCTGGCGAAGCCCCTGCGATTCAAGCGCTTTTTCATAAACACCGCTCGCAATCGTGCCCGAGGTCGCAAGCACGCCGATCTCGCGTTGCGCCGGATACGACTCGCGCAGATAGCGGACCGTTTCCGTCAGCATGTTCACGATGGGAATGCCGAGGTACGGCTGGATGCGTTCCACAAACGCGTGGGCGGTGTTGCACGGAATGGCGATGATGTCGGCATCGCCCTCCTCCAGCCGCTTGCACGTTGCATACAGCGACACCGTCGGGTCCGCGCCGTCGCCAATCAGATTCTCGGTACGATCGGGAATCTGCGGGTTCTGTTCGACCAGCAGCCTGATGTGATCCTGGTCCCGTTGGGCCGGTGTGTTGCGCACGATCTTGTCGAGGAAATCAATCGTCGCAGCGGGGCCGACGCCGCCCACGACCCCAACCTTGAACACACCCGAGGGCGGGTCGTATTGGCCCGACACGACGTGCTGCGCGTACACGAGGTTGGGATCGATCAGCGGCACATTCAGCAGACGGATTTCATCCGCGACGAGCGCGATTTCGGTCATGCCCGGAACGATGACATCGACCCCTTGCTCGATAAGATCCGCGCAAGCGTTGTGCAGCAGTTCGACCGGCCGGCCGCGCAGATGGCCGGTCTTGATGCCTTCCTGGCCGTACACCGCTTCGGTGACGAGGTCGATGCCGTCATCCATGCGCGGATGGACAACCTCGAACTCCGGCGGCGTGAAGTAACGCTCGAACAGACGCTTCTCCCGCGTGTAGTCCGAGGCGAGGATGCCTATGCGACGCGCTCCGCGAAAACGCTTGCGGATGTGATGACGCACCGCTTCCACCATATCGACGATCTGCAGGGTCGTGTTCGATTTCAGTTCGTCGATGAAGGTGTGACTGAGAAAGCAGGGAAGCACGACTGTCGTCACGCCCCGCTTTTCAAAATCGCGGATCATGTTGAAGATGTACAGCTTGCGCTCGGTCGTGGCGGCGCTTCCCACGCCCGAGCTCCTGAACGGATGCTGCTGGAAAATCAGATCGGCGTGCTCGGCGTCCGTCGACGGCGGCATTGCCTTGACGAGCTTGAAGAACACGTCCGCGCTCCCCAGCGGCCCAAGGCCGCCGACGATACCGTACTTGCGTCTGTTGTCGACATTGCCGGACGTCATTTCGCTCCGACCTCCGCCTGATCGAACAGCGGCGCATCCACAGGCTCGCTTTGCCGGCGGCCCTCCCACTTTGCAATGACGGCGGTCGCTACGCTATTGCCGATGACGTTCGTCATGGTGCGTCCCATATCGAGGATCTGGTCGATGGCGAGCACCATCGCCACGCCTGCAGCAGGCAGATGGAACATCGGCGCCACCGCGGCGACGACGACCACCGAACCGCGCGGCACACTGGCCATGCCCTTGCTGCTCAGCATCAGCACCAGCAACATGAAGATCTGCTGCGAAACAGGCATATCGACGCCGAAGGCCTGCGCGATGAAGATCGCGGCAAACGCCTGATACATCATCGAGCCATCCAGATTGAATGCATAGCCCAGCGGCAGCGTGAAACCGACGACCTTCTTGTCGACGCCGAACTTCTCCAACTGCTCCGTAAGACGCGGATAGGCTGCCTCGCTGCTGGCCGTCGAGAAGGCGATCATCGCCGGCTCGCGCACAGCCTTGAGCAAGGTGCCGACGCGACGGCCGAGGAACACATAGCCAACGCCCGTCAGAATCGCCCACAACAGCGCCAGGCCCAGATAGAACGAGCCAATCAGCTTGCCGTACGTGTAGAGCACATCCACGCCCCGCAGCGTCACCGCCGAAGCAATGGCACCGAACACGCCCAATGGCGCGGCGCGCATCACATAGTTGGTCAGGCGCAGCATGACGGGCACCATCCCGTCGATGGCCTTGATGACGACCATCACGCGTTCGTCTTTCTTCAACGCACTGAGTGCGAGTCCGAGCAGGACCGAGAACACCAGAATCTGCAGGATGTCGTTGCGCGCCATCGCATCCATCAGGCTGGTCGGAAACGCGTGCGTGATGACGTCCTTGACGTTCAACGCCGACGTATTGAGCCCGGTACTCACCTCACCGGCATTCTCGACCAGATGGAGGCCGGCGCCCGGCTGCAGCAGATTGGCCAGCACGAGACCCAGACCCAGCGACAGCAACGATGCACAGATGAACCAGCCCACCGAGCGCAGGCCGATACGGCCGACATCCTGCCCGCTGTCCATCCCCGCCAGCCCGGACACGAGGGTCGCGAAGACCAGCGGCGCGATGATCATCTTGATGAGCCGCAGAAAGATGTCCGTGACGATCGAGAAATAACCGGCCACGGCCTTGACCGTCGCCGGGTCGGACAAGCTCGTGTGACACACGTAGCCAGCAACGACCCCGAGCACCATCCCCGCGGCAATATTCAGAGTAAGGCGATTTTTCATGTCCATCCGTCCTTGAGTGGCGCACTGCAATCGCAAGGCGACTGCAGTGCACTGGAAGAGGTCTGGAGCGACGTCGGCCTTACGTCGCGTCAGAATCAGAACGGATGGTAGAGATGGTCAAAAACACGTGAATGCAAGTGCTGCATGCGGGCATGCGAAATCCGCATAAGGCGGGAAAACCCTAGCGCGTCACGGGTGAAACCGCACGAAGATGTTGCCAGAGCGTATCCAGAAACTCATTGCGGTTGGATGCGTCGCGGTAGACGCGAAGCTCGATCTCCAGATTCCACGCAGACGGCCCAGCGGGAACCAGTTCGCCCTCGTCGAGTTCGGCGGCGATGGCGCTCTTCGGCAACCACGCGAGTCCTTCGCCCTCCATGACGAGCTTCTTGAGCACTTCGGCCATGTCCGACTCATAGTGAAGCCGCAAGACGGGCGTATCGGAAGCCCGGCTGAGCAGCAAGGCAAGACAACGTCCGAAGTAGCTCGTTTCCGTGTACGAAATGTGCGGCAAGGGCTGCTTCGTCGTTCCCGGCAGGCGGAACAACGGAGCCAGACGCGGGTTCGGCCGGCTGGCAGGCATGAGCGTATCGATACCGACCGTGACGTGCTCATACTTCACAGGATCGAGATGCAGCGGTAGTTCGGGATGGTGGTACGCGAACATCAACTCGCAATTGCCGTTCACGAGCATCAGGATCGAGTCGTGCACATTGGTGGGCACCACACGTGCGCGCACTTCGCCAAGGTGAGTCGAAAGATGCTTGAGCCACGCAGGCAGGAAGCTCAACGCGATCGTGTGCCCGGCTGCAATCTGCAGGCTCTTGCCGGCGATGCGTTGCTCGGTACGGATGATCGCGCGGGTATCGAAGAGCTTGTTCAGGACGTCGTCGGCGACTTCGCGGAACAGTTGCCCCGCAGGCGTCAGGACGGGAGGAAAGCTGCTGCGGTCGATCAGTTCCGCGCCAACCCATTGTTCGAGAGACTGAATGCGCCTGCTGAATCCAGATTGAGTGACGTTCCGGAATTCTGCGGCACGTGAAAAGCTCTGGTACTGAGCGAGGGCAATGAAGTCCTCGATCCACTTGATTTCCATAGCGAAGGGGTAGCCTTGTGGGACACGGGCATTCTACCTATGTTGACGAGTGAGAAACCGCGACGGTACTGAACGGGATTCATCGCCGAAAGGTCGGTCAGGGAGCCCCTGCTTGCGAAGAAACGTGCGTCGGAAACAAGGCGGCCGATGTCGCTTCATCTACCATCCCGCTTGCTGCAAGCCCGTGATCGGCCTGAAAACGGGCTATCGCCGCGATGGTTCGCTTTCCGATCACGCCGTCGATCGGTCCAGGCTTGTAGCCCTGTCTCGCGAGTTGAAGCTGGATATCGAATGGATCACGATGAACCGCGACGGGTTTTGTGAGGTCCTGAACCGAGCTTTGAATCACGTGCCCATTCGTTGCATCGATCTCGAAGACAACACGGCGTGACGCCGATGCCTGGTCCAATGTCACGTTATAGGTTTTTGCGCGTTCCACCCACTCCACTGTACGAACTGCGAAATCGGACGCCGGACGTTTGTACATATCGGTCGCGGCGCCCACGGTCTTGTCGGCGGCTGCGCGTGCATCGAGCGGTTCGACTGGTTTGACGTTCAAACATAACATTGCGAAAGCGGCAAACAACAGGAGACCGAGCAGCATCGTGAAGTGCGACCCGTTTGCTCTCCAGATTGCGCGCTTTCTGCTTTTATCGTCAGTGGGATCTCTTAGAAAATTAATCAGAAGACCCTGACAAGTCGAAGCACTCCAGATAGAAAAAGCAAGCGCCGCCCACGACAACAGCAACAGGACAATGTAGTTCGAACTACTGGGCTTGCCGAGCAGATTGCCCGAGAAGGCCGCTGTCAGTGCGAAAATGGCACTCGAAAGCGTCACAATGCCTTTCGAGAATTCACTGAGAACCGTCCACGGACTCGGCGGAGGATCGGGCGATGGCGGAGGAGAAGACATATAAAAGCTTTGCCGGGTCCGCTATTTCTTGATCACGCAAATGAACTGATCGAGATTGAAGGCTAGCCAATGCACCACGTCGAACGCCGTAATATTTCTTTCGTATTCCATCTGCTTGAGAATCTGATACAGAAAGATCGGTACGGCTGCCTGGTAGGCTTGCGTCAGCTTCTCGACGTTTCCTCCCGGTATGTTCCAGGTGGGATGCGGATCTTCAGTGACGAGGCTAATTACGCCAGCCATAAACTCTATGGCCTTTGGACTCGTCTGTATCCCCGTGTTGTTGTAGAAATCGTTGCACGCCTGCTGAACGCTCTGCAATATCGGAGGAATCATGTTAACTCCGTAGCGGCACATGCATGGACACCCATCGCAGTCTCCCGCCTGCGCGAGCCGGAACTGCAACTGGCCCTGAGATAGAACAGCAACAACTCGCGATCCATCGGTAGACGCTTATATCCGAGGATAAGATTTCGGCGATGCGCGTATGTGTGGCGTCGCACACACCATTGCATTTCCCTTTTTCAAGCCTCGCACCTCGCACCGCACGCTTCGATGCATCTCCCGCACCGTTTGCGATCACGCGCGCCCCATTGTCGATAGCGCCGCGCCTTTTCTCTCCCACCCGTCTTCTGTCCGTCCCGCACCGTTCCGGCAAATCCGGTAACCCTGGCCGCATATTCCTGCCAACTATGGTCGCCCCGAAGACAGCCGCGACAATTCGGCCTGGAAGTCGCTAAGAATCGTGCGTTCCCAACCTGCGCACCGCCGCAAGGCAAGCGCCAAGGACGACCGCGATGCGACTCAAGAAAATCCCTACGACGGTAGTGACCGGCTTTCTCGGCGCCGGCAAGACGACACTCGTCAATCACATCCTCGACGCGACACGGCCCATGCAGATCGGCATCGTCGTGAACGAGTTCGGCGAAGTGGGTATCGACGGCCAGTTGATCGTCGCCGACGAACAGGCAGTCATCGAAATCAACAACGGCTGCGTGTGCTGCACGGTGCGCGCAGACCTCGTCGCGAGCGTGCGCGATCTGCTCGCGCGCTTCGGCGACCAGCTGGAACGGCTGATCGTCGAGACCTCGGGCCTTGCCGATCCCGCGCCTGTCTTGCAGACCTTTCTCGCCGATCCCGACGTGCGCGAGCGCGTCGAACTGGAATCGGTGGTCGCCGTTATCGACGCATTGCATGCCGATGCGCAACTCGACGACGACATCGCAAGAGAACAGGTGGTATTCGCCGACCGGATCATCGTCAACAAGACCGACCTCGCCTCGCCGCAAGCAGTCGATGCGCTCGTCGAACGCATCCGCCAGCTCAATCCCACCGCGCAGCTCGACTTCGCGAATCACTCGGCCGTCACCGTCGATTCGCTGCTGGGCGTGCGCAGCTTTTCGCTCGACAACCTGCTCGCCGTCGAACCCGATCTGCTCGACGAGGAAGCCCATGACCACGAACACGACGACACCATTGCGTCGTGCGCATTCGTCGTGCCAGGCGCGCTCGACGCAACGCGCTTCAACCGCTGGATCAATCAGCTCGTGCAGACCGACGGCCAGCAACTGCTGCGCATGAAAGGCGTGCTCAACCTGCACGACGAGGCGAGGCGGCTGCATTTTCACAGCGTTCACATGCTGCTCGACGCGAAGTTCGGCAAGCCATGGTCGCGCGACGAACACCGCGAGAACCGCTTCGTGATGATCGGCAGAAACATCGACGCCGTGCGCATGCGCGACGGTCTATTGAGTTGCATGCACTAACCCTTTTCACTCAACTTCCTTGAAGGAGCACGCAAATGAAAAAGCCTGAGGCGTACACATTGAGCATCGGCGTTCTTGCTGTCGCCGACACATGGCTCACGGGAACCCTGCTTCCCGTCCCCGTCTGGGTGACGTTCATCGCCTGGGCATCGTTCTTCGTGCTGGGCGGCGGCCGAGGCGGCTTCGTCAAGAGCGTCGCGTCGAACCTCACGGGACTCGTGATCGCCTCGCTGACGCTGCTGTGCATCGCGGCGACGAGCGGCGGCGCATTCGCGGCCGCCGTGCTGGTCGGCATCGGCAGCGCGGCGATGGTGCAGGCGTCGAAGCTCAAGCTGCTCGACGTGTTGCCCGCGATCGTGTGGGGCTTTGCATCGACAGTCGGCACCACCGTCGCCACCGGCAAGGCGATCACGACGGCGGGCATCGGCAACCCCGCGCTCGTCGCCGCTGCCGCGCTCGTGACGGGCGCGGCGTTCGGCTTCGTGTCGGAAGTCGTGGGCGAAGCGCTCGCATTCAGGCGCGAGCACCGGCTTGGCTAAGTCTCTCTTCACCACTCTGCGGAGCGAACCGTGAAATTACAGCATCACCTTGGCGGCATTGAAAACCTCGGCCCTGTCAGCACCGAGACGCGCGTATTCGTCGAGCCGTGGGAAAAGCGCATCTTCGGCATTCATACCGTGATGATGGCCGAGAGCGCGCATCTGGCGAACGCGCTGCATCCCTACCCGATCGATCAGCTGCCGACCACGTTCAAGAACGACTGGACATGGGCGTCGCTGCGCACGGGCGCCGAAGACATGCAGCCATTCGATTACTTCAAGTACCGCTACTACGAGAAGTGGCTAGGCGGCATTTCGCAGTTCTTCGTCGATCAGGGCTACATCACGGCGGAAGAACTCGCGCAGAAGACGGCGCACTATCGCGCGAGCCCGGATGCCACCTTGCCGCACAAACCGGACACAGCCCTCGCCGCGCAGGTCGATGCATATCTGCAAAACGGCGATTCGGGCTATCACACGCTCGAACGGGAAGCACGCTTTGCAAAAGGCGACACGGTGCGTATCGCCGACCCCGACGCCGTCGATCACACGCGTCTGCCCGGCTATCTGCGCAACAAGACGGGCACCGTCGATCTCGTCTATCCGGGCGCGTTCTCGTACTTCGTCTCGACGGGCGTGGACGGCATCGGCGAGCCGATGCCCGTCTACCGGATCGCCTTCGATACCGCCGACATCTGGGGCGAAGGCAAGAGCGAAGCGAACACGACCCTCTACGCCGACCTGTACGAAGCCTACGTGCAGCCGGCCAACTAAACCGACAGCGAGACCAGCATGACCCAACAGTTCGAATATCCGGAAGACCGCGAAGCATCGAGTGCGGCCAAGGTCCGCGCACTCGAAGCGTTGTTGATCGAGAAAGGCGTGATCGGCAGCGATTCCGTCGATGCCGTGCTCGCACACTTCGAGACGATGGCAGGCCCGTTCAACGGTGCGAAGATCGTCGCGCACGCGTGGGTCGATCCGGCGTACAAGCAAAGGCTCATCGAAGACACGCCCAAAGCGATTGCCGAGCTTTCGCTGCCGCTTGGCATGGCGGGTGCGGAAGGCGAGCACATGGCCGCCGTCGCCAACGACGCCGACGTGCACAACCTGATCATCTGCACGCTGTGCTCGTGTTACCCGTGGCCCGTGCTCGGCCTGCCGCCGTACTGGTACAAGGACCCGGTGTTTCGCGCGCGCGGCGTGCGCGAACCGCGCGCGGTGTTGCAGGAATTTGGCGTGACCGTGCCCGCGGATAAGGAAGTGAAGGTGTGGGACAGCAGCGCGCAAATCCGCTGGTTCGTCGTGCCTGAGCGTCCCGCGAACACGGAGCATCTGAACGAGGAGGAACTCGCCGCGCTCGTCACGCCGGAATCGATGATGGGCGTCGCGCTCGTCGCCGCGCCTGCGGCCTGAGGACATCGCCATGTTCACGCGCTTCGAGGAATACGCCGCGGCATCGATGCTCGGCACGCCGGACTCGCCCCCGCGTCTGGACGGCAAGCTGTTCTTCACCAACCGCTGGGAACGCGACGTGTTCGGGCTCGCGCTGTCGCTATCGAAGGCGGGCTGCTTCGAATGGGAAGACTTTCGACAGAGCCTGATTGCGTCGATCGCGAAGTGGGAAACGATCGACTGCGAGAACCAGCCGCGCTGGGACTACTACGAACGCTTTCTCGAAGCGTTGTTGAACGTGGTCGAAGCGAGCGGCGTGCTGTCACGCGACGAACTCGCGCGAGTCGTCACGGCGCGGCGCGCGGCGGCTCAATCGTGAGCGGAACATTCTGAACATTCAATCACACTCAAGAGGTCATTCATGAACGATGCTGTGCTCCAACCCGTAGACGCGCTCACGCCCATTCCATTGCGCGAGCTATTGCCGTGGATCGTGTTCGGCGGCCTGCTGATGTTGCTGGTGCTGTACTTTGTCGGCGCGGAGGAAGGCGCGACGTCGCTGGTGCCCGGTATGTACGTGCATGAGTTCGTGCACGACGGGCGCCATCTGCTCGGCTTTCCCTGCCACTGACAAGGAGACCATCATGGTCGGCAAGCTGTTGATGCGCGGCATGCTCGCGGGTGTCGTCGCGGGGTTGATCGCGTTTGGATTCGCGCGCGTGGCGGGCGAGCCGCAGGTCGATCGCGCGATCGCCTTCGAGGAACATACGCACGCCATGGAAGGCGACGCGCACGAACCCGAACTGGTGAGCCGCGACACGCAAGCCGGTCTCGGTTTGCTGACGGGCGTCGTCGCGTATGGCGCGGCGTTTGGCGGGCTCTTCGCGCTGACCTTTGCGTGGGCGTGGGGACGCGTCGGCAAGCTCGGCGCACGGCCGCTCGCCGCGTGGCTTGCGCTGGGCGCGTTCGTCGCGCTCGTGGTCGTGCCGAATCTCAAGTATCCCGCCAACCCGCCGTCCGTCGGCGATCCGGAGACGATCGGCTATCGCACGGGACTGTTTTTCCTGGCCATCGCAATCTCGGTCGCGATCATGGTGTTGTCGCTGAACGTGCGCAGCGTCGCCGCGCGGCGCTTGGGCGCATGGAACGGCGCGCTGGCGGGGCTGCTCGCGTTCGTCGTGATGCTGACCGCCGTGCTCGCGGCCTTGCCCGCCATCGACGAAGTCCCGGCCGCTTTCCCTGCCACGCTCTTGTGGAAATTCCGCATCGCCGCGATCGGCATGCAGGCCGTGATCTGGGCGACGCTAGGCGCGCTGTTCGGCGTGCTCGCCGAACGCCTCGGGCTCGCGGAGTCGCCCGCGCGCCGCAATGCGCGCGAAGCGGGCGCAGCAACGCAAGCTTTTTGACCGCCCGGACGCATCGGACATTGCCGTATAGACTAACCGTTCGCGGCGCTCGCGTAAGCGGGCGCCCGTCTTCCAGCGTATTCGGACACTCGCGATGAAACGCATCAAGGTCGGCATGCTTGTCTTTCCCGGTTTCCAGCTGCTCGATATCGCCGGGCCGAGGGATGCGTTCGCCGAAGTGAAGATACTGAGCAAGGGCGAGTGCGAATACGAAATGCTGACGGTCGGCACGACGCGCGGCGCGGTGCAATCGTCGAGTGGCTTGAACACCATGCCCGACCGCACGATCTTCGACGTATGCCCCGAGTTCGACACGATCATCGTGCCCGGCGGCCTCGGCATCTTCGACACGTTCGACGACCCGGCGTTGAGCGGCTGGCTCAGGACACAGCACAGGCATTGCCGCCGCGTGTCGGCGATCTGCAACGGGCTGTTTGCGCTCGGCGCGGCGGGCCTGCTCGACAACAAGGTGGTGACGACACACTGGATGGACGTGCCTCGCCTTGCCGCGACGTTTCCTAAGGCGAAGATCGAACCGGATCACATCTTCGTGCAGGACGGCAATATCTACACGACGGCGGGCGTGACGGCGGGCATCGATTTGTCGCTCGCCATGATCGAAGACGACTTCGGCCGCCAGATGGCGCTCGATGTCGCGAAGTATCTGATCGTCTATCTGCGGCGCGCGGGCGGGCAGTCGCAATTCAGCCCGCTGCTGGAGACGCAGGCGTCGCCGGGTTCGCAGATGGTCGCGCTGCAGCAGTTCATGCTCGACAACCTGCATGTCGACCATACGGTGGCGTCGCTCGCCGAACGCGTGCACATGAGCGCGCGCAACCTGTCGCGACTGTTCGCCAAGGAATGCGGCATCACGCCGATGACGTTTCTCGCCAATGCGCGTATCGATGCAGCGAGGCGCTTTCTCGAAGCCACCGACCTGTCGCTGCGCGACATCGCGCAACGCTGCGGCTTCGACGACACCGACGGATTTCGCCGGACCTTCCATCGCCGTCTGCAGATCAACCCGGCCGACTATCGCGACCGGTTCAGATCGAAGAAGCCGCTCGTAGAGAAGAAGAAATTGGCAGCGCCGCGCGGGGAGTCTCGCGTGTCTGCCACGGTGTCGAATAGCGCAATGCGTGACCCGCGCTAATACTGTTTGCAGCTCACGACGAGCTTGCGCGTCGGATAGCTGCCGTAATCGGTGTGGTTTCTGCTTTCCTGGCGATCCACCACATCGTAGCCGCCCGGACATGTTTTCCTTGCCGCCTTGTCGCAGATCTTCCAGCTATAGAGCAGGCCGTCACACGCAATCACCGCACCGTCGCGGCCGTTCGTGAGCGTCGGCTTGACAGTCGCGCTGCACGCGGTCAGAAAAAACATCAGGAGAATCGCGCTGCGCCGCATCAGATTCCCTCGGTGTGAGTGGATCGTCCGATTATAGAAGCCGATGCGCGCAGGTAACGGGAGCGAACGCACGCTCCCGCTCAACTCGATGCACTCAGTGCTGCGGAATCTTCCCGCCGAGTTCGTCGTCGATGAACGCGCGGACGATGTCCTTGAACGACGCGTCGCCGTGCAGCCCAAGCTGCGTCGCGCGCGACACGTCCCATCGCGCAGGCCAGCTGCCGACGATCTTCTCGACACGCTCGTCCGCCTTCCATTCGATGCGCGCCGCGACCGCCTCGCCCGCCACTTCGCGCAGCGCGGCGACCATTTCGTCGACCGTCACCGACACGCCCGGCAGGTTCACGGTGCGGCTCTTGCCCAACGCCGCGCTGTCGATCTCGCTACCCGCGATCAGACACTCGATCGCCTTGCGCGGCGACAGCAGCCACAAGCGTGTCGAGCCGCTCACGGGGCACACGGCCGGCTCGCCAGTGAGCGGCTCGCGAATGATGCCGCTCGCGAACGACGACGCCGCCGCATTCGGCTTGCCCGGCCGCACGCTGATGGTCGGCAGCCGCAGCACGCGGCCATCGACGAAGCCGCGCCGCGCGTAGTCGTTGAGCAGCAACTCGGCGCCCGCTTTCTGCGCGCCATACGACGACTGTGGATTGAGCGCGGTTTCGTCGAGCACGACATCGGGCAAGTCGCCGCCGTAGACGGCCACCGAACTCGTGAACAGAACGCGCGGCCGATGCCCGCGCGCGCGGCACACGTCGAGCAACAGCCGCGACGCGTCCAGATTGATACGCATGCCAAGCTCGAAATCGGCTTCCGCCTGGCCGCTGACGATCGCCGCGAGATGGAAGATCGCCGCCGTCTTGTCGTCGATCAGACGTTCGAGCACGCTGCGCTCGGCAATGTCGCCGACTTCGACGCGCACGCGTTCGTCGTTCGGACCTTGCGCCGCGACGACGTCGAGCAACACCAGTTCGGTAATCGGCTGACGCTGCCCGTCCGTGCCCTTCAGTTCGCCGCGCGCGAGCAGCTCGCGCGCGAGACGCTGGCCGAGAAATCCCGCGCCGCCCGTGATCAGTACTTTCATGTTCCTGTTAATCCTCAGTGTGTCTGTCGAACGCGCTCAGGTACAACCTCAGCCGCGTGCCTTCACGTATGGCCTGATCCATCCAAGTCCATCGGACGTGCCCGCACGCGGCCGGTATTCGCAGCCGATCCAGCCGTCGTAACCCAGTTCGTCGATCAGCGAGAACAGATACGGATAGTTCACTTCGCCGATATCCGGCTCGTGCCGCTCGGGTACGCCCGCAATCTGGATATGACCAATGCCCTTCATATCGCGCTTGAGCTTCACGGCGAGATCGCCTTCGACGATCTGGCAGTGGTAAAGATCGAACTGCACTTTCAGGTTGGCCGCGCCGACTTCCGCGCAGATCGCCTGCGCATCGTCCTGCCGGTTCAGAAAGAAGCCGGGGATATCGCGCGTGTTGATCGGCTCGATGACGACGATGATGCCGTCCGCCTGCGCGGCCTTCGCTGCATACGCGAGGTTCTTCAGATACACCTCGCGATGCGCGGCGCGCGATTGCTCCGGCTTGATCAAACCCGCCATCACATGCAGCTTGTCGTTGCCGAGCACGCGCACGTATTCGAGCGCCGTGTCGACGCTGCGGCGAAACTCGTCCTCGCGGCCCGGCAACGACGCGATGCCGCGCTCGCCCGCCGCCCAGTCGCCGGGCGGCGCATTGAACAACGCCTGCGTGAGGCCATGCTCGTCGAGGCGCGCCTTCAGATCGGCAGCGGGAAAGTCATAGGGGAACAGGAACTCCACGGCCTCGAAACCGTCGCGCGCCGCAGCGGCGAAGCGATCGAGAAACGCGTGTTCGTTGTACATCATCGTCAGATTGGCGGCGAAGCGAGGCATCGAAGCAACTCCTTTTAAAGCGCGTTTAGCGGTTCACGAGCCGCGCGGGCGTCAGCCAGGTGGCGAGCGCGCCAATCACGAGCATCGCGGCGAGCACGTACATGCCGGACTGCGTGCTGTGCGTGAGGTCCTTAAGATAGCCGATCATGTACGGACTCGCGAAGCCCGCCAGATTGCCGATCGAATTGATGATCGCAATACCCGCCGCCGCCGTCGCGCCCGACATGAACGCCGTCGGCAGCGACCAGAACAGCGGCGCGCAAGTCAGCACGCCCGCTGCCGCGATCGACAGGGACGCGATCGATACGACCGTGTTGTCAGCAAACGAAGCCGCGACCGTGAAGCCGACAGCACCCGCGAGCGCAGGGCCGATCAGATGCCAGCGGCGCTCGCGGCGCTTGTCCGCGCTGTGGCCCATCACGTTCATCACGACGATCGCGACCAGAAACGGAATCGCGCTCAACAGGCCGATCTGGAACGCACCCGTCACACCCGTCGATTTAACGAGCGTCGGCATCCAGAACGTCAACCCATATTGACCCGTGACGAAAGCGAAATAGATCAGCGACATCCACCACGTGCGCGGATCGCGAAACACAGCACGCACCGAATGCGACTTCGCTTTTTCTTGCGGCTGCGCGGCGATTTCATCGGCGAGCAGTTTCTTCTCGCGCGGCGTGAGCCATTTCGCGCTGGCGATGCCGTTGTCGAGATACAGAATCGTCGCGATGCCGATAGCGATGGCGGGCACCGCTTCGATCACGAACATCCATTGCCAGCCCGCGAATCCGTGATGCGAATCGAAGCTCTGCATGATCCAGCCCGACAGCGGATTGCCGAAAATGCCCGACACGGGAATCGCCGACATGAACACTGCGATGATCTTCGCGCGACGATGCGACGGGAACCAGTAGGTCAGGTACAGGATCACGCCGGGATAGAAACCGGCTTCGGCAAGGCCGAGCAGAAAGCGCAGCGCGTAGAACTGCGCGGGCGTCTTCACGAAGACGAAGAGCGCGGACATCACGCCCCAGGTGATCATGATCCGTGCGATCCAGATCCGCGCGCCGAGCTTGTGCATCAGGATATTGCTCGGCAATTCGAACAGGAAGTAACCGACGAAGAACACACCCGCGCCCAGCCCGAATACGGTTTCGCTGAACGCGAGGTCCTGCGACATCTGCAGCTTCGCGAAGCCGACGTTGACGCGGTCCAGATACGCGACCACGTAACACAGCATCAGGAACGGCACGATGCGCCAGAACACCTTGCCGTAGGTGCGTTCGATTTCGGCCGCGCCGGGTTGGCCGGCTGCGTCGGCGGTTGAGGCGGGGCGAGCGGATGCCGCCTGATAGCTAGTCATGCACTGTCTCCTTCGGATGGCGCCGGTTGTTGGCCGACCGCTTCATGGCGGTCGGTCCTCCGGCTTTATGCCTGGTTGGTCATGCGGATGGTCTGCGGCGTTCGCGGACCGTTGAGCCTTTACGCGTGCGAGCGATTCACCAGCGCGCGCCGAACACCGTGCGCAACTCTTCGAGCGCGGCTTCGTCGAGTGGGGCGGGACGCGGGTTCGTCATCAGCCACAGGCGCGCTGTCTCTTCGAGTTCTTCGAGCACGTACGAAGCCTGAGAGACGGACCGCTCCCACACCACCGGCCCGAGCCGTTCGAGCAGCACGCCGCGCACGCTTTCGGCGAGCGCCGCGATCTGTTGCGCGACTTGCGGATCGCCGGGACGCCGGTAGCGGATCAGCGGAATGTGGCCGACCTTCATCACGTAGTACGGCGTGATGGGCGGCAGCACGTCGGCATCGTTCCAGACGCCCGCGAGCGTCAGCGCGACGAGATGCGTCGAATGCGTGTGCACGATGCCGCGCGCCTCGCGGTTGCGCTCGTAGACGCCGCGATGCAGGGCGAGCGTTTTCGACGGCTTGCCGCCTGAAACCGCGTTGCCTTCGAGATCGACCTTCGCGATCTGCGCGGGGTCGAGACGGCCGAGACACGCGTCTGTCGGCGTGATCAGCCAGCCGTCGTCGAGGCGCGCGCTGATGTTGCCCGCGCTGCCGACGGTGTAGCCGCGCTCGTACAGGCTCGCGCCCGTCACGCAGACTTCTTCGCGGACTTTCGCCTCGCTGTTCACGTGGATGGCGAGCGTCATTGCGCGCCTCCGTCGAGTTGACGCAGCGCCTTCGCGAAGAAATCGACGGCGCCGAAGTTGCCCGACTTGAGCGCGAGCGCGAGCGGTTGCGCACCGATGGTCGCGGTCGCCGGCACGCCGGGATCGATCTGCTTGCCGATGCGCAGCATTTCGACGTCGAGCGCCTGCACCACGGCGCCCGATGTCTCGCCGCCCGCGACGACGAACTTGCGCACGCCGAGATCGCGCAAGCCGCGCGCGATCGCAGCCAGCGTGCGTTCGACCAGTTCGCCGGCCTGCGCGACGCCGAGTTCGCGTTGCGTGGCCTTCACGTCGTCCGGCGATGCCGTTGCGTAGATCAGCACGGGCTGAGGCTGCGCCGCATTCATATGCTCGCGCGCGAAGGCGAGCGCCTGATCGACGACGGGCTCGCCGCGCGCGGCCGCCAATGGATCGATGCGGAACGCGGGGCGCGTTTCGCGCCATGCGGCAACCTGCGCGTTGGTCGCTTTCGATGCGCTGCCCGCCAGCACGGCCGACGCGCCTTCGACGCGCGGCAGTTCACCCGCATCGGCGGCGTCGTCGAGCAGGCCGGCGCGGCGGAAATTGCCCGGCAAGCCGAGCGCGACGCCCGAGCCGCCCGTGATCAGCGGCAGTTCCGCGCAGGCTTCGCCGAGCGTGTAGAGATCGGCGTCCGAAACAGCATCGGCGATCGCCATGCGCACGCCGTCGCGGCGCAGCGCATCGATCGACGCGCGCACGGCTTGCGGGCCTTGCGCCACCACGTCATGGCGCACGAGGCCGACTGTCGAGCGCGTCTGCCGTTGCAGCACGCGCACCAGGTTCGCGTCCGTCATCGGCGTAAGCGGATGATGCTCCATGCCCGATTCGTTGAGCAGCACGTCGCCCACGAACAGATGTCCGCGATAGATCGTGCGGCCGTTCTCCGGAAACGCCGGGCACGCGATCGTGAACGGCGTGCCGCCGCCGGCGGCCGACAGCGCATCGAGCAGCGCATCGGCGACGGGGCCGATATTGCCTTGATCCGTCGAATCGAAGGTCGAGCAGTACTTGAAGAAGAACTGGCGGCAGCCTTGCGCGCGCAGCCATTCGAGCGCGGCGAGCGACTGCGCGACGGCATCGGCGGCGTCGATGGTGCGTGACTTCAGCGCGACGACCAGCGCATCGGCTTCGATGCGGGTATCGGCAGCGGGTACGCCGATGGTCTGGACGGTGCGCATGCCGCCGCGCACCAGCATGTTCGCGAGGTCGGTCGCGCCGGTGAAGTCGTCGGCGATACAGCCGAGCAGAGGCTTGCGGGTAGAGGTGGTCATCTCTTTCGGCTCCGCTTAGCGCTTCGGCGGCACGTCGATGCCGGGGAAAATCTTGATGACGGCGGAATCGTCTTCGCCGCCATGCCCCGCCGTCGACGCCATCATGAACATCTGATGCGCCGCCGCCGACAACGGCAGCGGAAACTTCGAGCGGCGCGCGGTATCGAGCACGAGACCGAGGTCCTTGACGAAGATATCGACGGCGGACAGCGGCGTGTAGTCGCCATTGAGAATGTGCGGCACGCGGTTCTCGAACATCCACGAGTTGCCCGCGCTGTGTGTGATGACGTCGTAGAGCGCGTCGGGGTCGACGCCTTCGCGCAGGCCGAGCGCCATGGCTTCGGCGGCGGCGGCGATGTGCACGCCTGCGAGCAGCTGGTTGATGATCTTCACCTTCGATCCCGCGCCATGCTGGTCGCCGAGGCGATAAACCTTGCCCGCCATCGCGGCGAGCACGTCGTCGCAGGCGGCGTAGGCGGCGGCGGGGCCGGAGGTCATCATCGTCATTTCGCCCGATGCCGCGCGCGCCGCGCCGCCCGATACGGGCGCGTCGAGCAGGTGCAAGCCGGCCGCTTCGACGCGGCGGCCGAGGTCGATGGCGAAGTCCGGCGCAACGGTGGCGCAGGCGATCACGACGCCGCCCGGCTTCATCGCGCGAACGGCGCCTTGTTCGCCGAACAGCACGGTTTCGGTTTGCGCCGCATTGACGACGAGCGTAACGACGACGTCGCATTGCGCGCCCAGTTCAGCGGGACTTGCGCAGGCCTTGCCGCCATCGGCGACGAACTGGTCGAGCACTTCGCGGCGCACGTCGCACGCATGCACATTGAAGCCGCCGCGCAGCAGCGAGCGCGCGACGCCCATTCCCATCGCGCCAAGACCGATCACTCCGACATTTCTGGACATACCCTTCCTCTACGAACAATGCTTCGGACAACGGCTCGCGCGTGTCGCGAGCGCACGTGTGTGTGGATCAGCAGATGCCGGCCTCGGCAAGGCGGCGGGCGGCGTTGTACATATGCGTTTGCGCGGCGTTGCGGGCGGCCATTGGATCGCCTGCGCGAATCGCGGCCACGATTGCCGCGTGTTCGTCGCGCACCTGACGCGAGAAGTCTTCGCGCAGCGCTTCGTTGCGGCGCGTGATGACGGTGCCTGCTTCGAGATACTGGTTGAGGAACGTTAGGGTCTTCAGGAAATACGGGTTGCCCGTCACGGTGGCGATGGTGCGATGAAACGCGACGTCTTCAGCGACACCGTCGCGGCCTTCGGCGACGGCTTCGTCGATCTTTTTGAGGACGGCGTCGATTGCCAGCATGTCGGCGTCCGTGCGGCGCATGGCAGCCTCCGCTGCGACTTCGGCTTCGATCGCGCGGCGCACTGCGAGGATGTGCAGTACTGAGCCGCCTTCCATTGCTTCTGCGTAGTCGATTCGCAGCGGGCGGATCGCGCCGTGGGCTGACACGTACACGCCGCTGCCCTGGCGGGGCTCGACCACGCCTTCGTTCTTCAGGCGCGAGATGGCTTCCCTGATGACTGTGCGGCTTACGCCGAATTCTTGCGATAGCACGGCTTCTGTCGGCAGCTTGCCGCCGCGGGCGAAGGTGCCTTTGTCGATTTGCGCGAGCAGTTGTTGGGCGACGGTGTCGCTGAGTGCCCGGCTCGGGATTTTTTCGAACATATCAGTGGATTTGCCATGTCATAGGGTCATCATACAAATTTGCCTGCGGCGCGGGGTATGGGGGGAAACCCTCGGGAATGTGCCCTCGCGGCGCGGGCGTTGCCAGGTCGGGGGGTTTTGCGCCTTTGCGCTGGCGTCCGCGTTTTGTTATCGCGCTTCGCGCGTCGCGGTGTGGTGTTTTGGTGTTTTGGTGTTTTGGTGTTTGCGCTTGCATTCGCGATTTGTTTGCGTGCTTCAGGCGCGTCGCGGCTTGGTGTTTTTCGCCTTTGCGCTGGCATCCGCGAATTGTTAGCTCGCTTCACGCGTCGCCCCTGTGC
>NZ_JAGUUD010000075.1:0-44664 GCF_020177535.1 Paraburkholderia sp. XV
CGGTTGCACTTCTTTCTCATTCCTGCAAAGACTTGTCGGATCTCTGCGCTCCCGCTGCGCGGCTTTCAGACGCGAATGTACGGCAACCAGGCACGGCGGCCATCCCCGCCCTCGTTGTTCAACACCTGGAGCCCCAATAGCCTCGCCGAGTTGTGCGAATCGGGATGTGTGCCACCGCCGTATGTTGGGACTGAGTGGTGGGGGGCGGCCGTGGTGCTGGCTCTATCAAGCGTCGTCAGCGCGAATTCCGCGTCAACTAAAATTGCTACCACGGTGCGGTCCGGCTGTAACTAATTTCTTAGCGCAATACGCTTCGATTGCCGTGCCTCGGATGCACACCGGACGGTGCAGTGGTCGGCCCGAACTTTTACTGGCTTAGACTCGAACTGGTCACACGCCGCAAGCCGCTGGTGGAGGTCGTCGACGAATTTGGAAAGCTTCGGTCTCGTCCGCCCTCGCTCAATGGCCGTTGTTCGGTAGGCTAATTGCCGCCGGCACTGCCTCGAGCCGGCCAACACCGGCCATTGGCTCACGCTGTCACACGGACATTCGAACGGCGGCTCCGCGCAGACAACGGACCGTCGTGTGCGTCGGTCTTTACGGACGGTCCCGTTTCGCGGGCAATGGGCAGCCAGCGCCACGACGTGGATGCTTCCAAGGGGCGACGGGATCAACGTAACCGTTGGCGGCCTTTCGGCTGGAAAGGGCTCGGCCGTTCGTCAGTGTCGGCCATCAGTCACTTCACTACTTATGAGACGCCGATGATGACGATGTTGTCGGCCAACATATGGGACCGCGCATGCGGTCCCGTCGCTCACCGCGTCATACCCGGCATAAGCGTCAGCCTGCAGAATGCCTTCCGGAAGGATGTGTAGGTTTGAGTCCCGGCAAATCACTGGTCGAGCGTCGTCTGAGTTGCCCAGCGATGTAGCTCAGCAGCGATTCCAAACGAGGTCGGGGTCGCTTCTGCACGGAAGACGAATCCGCGTTAGGAAGCCTTGAAGTTGGCATAAGCTTGAATTTTCCGACGAGGAAACGAGGAGGCTTCTGTCTATCATGAAACAAACGAGCGGATTGGACGCGGATCACGGGTTGCGCTGCAAAACGTTGAACGTCGCATTCACCAATGGCGGGCAGAATCCAGCTCAGGGACTTCGGCTCGTGATGCCTACAGGTACCACTGATGTGCAGGCTGCGGGCTGCGACGACCTCGGAGTGAACCAGTCGATACTAATAAGTGCTCCATCTGTCGCGGTCATTCCGGCGTGCGCGCAGTTGGCCACGATCGCTGACAACGATCCCAAGGGATGGGTCATCGAACTAAAAAGGTGTGTCCTTGGACAAGCCTCGCGAGAATCGTTTGTAGCGGTCCCAAAATGGTCCAGGTTTTGGGATCCATTCCTGTGCGAGGTCGCGGACACATTGAGTGCCTTGCATGTTGTGAAGCTCATCGACGCTGCCTGCGCAGACGCTTTCGCCGATGTCATTTCGGTACACATCGCTCTTAACTACGGGCTCTGGGCTGGTGCGGCCACGCCAGATACGCCTCTTACGCGTCAAATGCTGATTCGCATTGAAGCCTTCGTTCATGAGCACATCACCGAAACCATTTTGGTCGGGCAACTCGCAGTGCTGGTGGACATGAGTGCATCACACTTTGCACGCGCCTTCAAAACGGCGACGGGCAGCCCGCCGCATCGGTACGTGACACTCGAACGGATGAAGTTTGCCAAGACAATATTGCGCGATGAGACCGTCCCCCTAGTTGACGTTGCCGCGCGCACGGGATTTCAAACTCAGCAGCATTTCACCGACGTGTTTCATCGATACACCGGTGTGACGCCGCGCGCATACCGACTTGCCAACCGAAAAGTCGGTAGCTGATTCATTTTGCGAGGCCTCGCATGTCGTCGGATCAGCAGGCTCACAGGTCGAGGAATATCAGATAAGAATAAAATATGGTTTCCAACGTGAACATCGAGAGGTCGTCGTGATGACAACCCCACATCGTGTTGACGTCGATGTCCCGAGCGTCATCGCAAGCGGATCGCCATACGACGTCGACGAGTTTCTGGTTTCGACGTTGTGGGGGCCGTGCGGAGATACGTTGCCGCCGCTCGTTGTTCTGGGATGGGTCAGAACGCTGCGCGAACGTGGAGAGGCGTTTGCGTCGCATTATTCTACGTGCCACTACTGGCTATATGAGCACACGCGCAATCTTCCTGCTCTGCTCGACGCATGGAAGGCAGAACAACACGCCCGGTCGGCTGCCGCCCGGAGCGTTGCCACGTTACAAAAGCAACGCGCACTCTTTAAACGCCTTACACGTGAAGGCAAAGACACCGCCTGGGTGGGCGCAGTTCTAGAATCGATGGAATTGTTCTGCCGAGTGTACGGCGATGTCTGGGAGATGCACCTCGCCGCCTTAGATCGAAGGCTCCAGCAGGCCGAACCAGACGAACTCTGGATAACGACGACTGCCGTCCTCAAGGACATGCCCTTCTGATCCAGCTCGTGCTCCCGTCGTAGGGTTTTATATCAACAGGAAACGCGCCAAAAAACTGCGTTTGGATTGGAGTCCGGCGCTTCGGCTGACACAGGCAGTTGAAACTGGCGATGATTCCCGCCGCCTCCATTCTTCCCGGTGGCGCTCTTCAGGGACGGACCGCTCGTCAAGTGTGGAACAAGATCGGGGACTCCGTCCGCAGTGGCTTCGAGTAATGAGTCGATCCGGCAGTAAGGATGACCGCTGCACCTCTGAAAGCGGCCATCCGGACATTTGGGGGTATGTAAGACCGCTCAGGGTCGGGAGTACGCACTGCCGACTGGCTGTTTTCGGGCCGCTGAATTCAAGTGGCCCGCTTTCGAGCGATGAGTTCGAGGAGCAGACTGACGCAGCCCGAGCCACGAGGGACGATCGAAATGCTCGACAGCGGTCACTCGAAATGATGCATCATTCATAGCCTCCTCAACGTTATCTGAAGATCGATCAATGTTTTTTGACGAGATCAACGCTGGATGCTTCGAACTGTTCGACGCTTGGTGCGAACGGCGGGCAGCACGTCCCTTGCGCCACTTGTTGCGCGCTTGGCCGCTTACAAATGGCCTGACCGATGATTGGGGCGAGCTCCACGAAGCGTTACGTGCGCTGCGAGTCGACTGTCGAACTGAGATTTCCGAAGCGGAACGGATAAGTGTTGACGAGCTGATCGGTGCTATAGCCGTTACGGTCTTGCAGCGATGAGCGACAACAATAAGCAAATGGAATGTGATTGCCGCGACCATCCGGCGATACGCCGGATTAACGGGAGTTTGCTAGCACTGATTCCCGGCTTCCGCCATGTGGATGTTGCGCACTGGCGGGCGCTTTTGCGATGTCCCACGTGTGGGCAACTATGGGCTGTTGATGAATGGGACAAGTATCAGATTCAGCTTGCGGTGAAGGTCGCAGATGCGGAAGGCTGGAATGATTCAGACGAGGCCCTGCGTAAGGAGTACCTTGCTCAGTCGCGGGGAGAGAATACAGCGGCGAAATGCATGTGGAGCGGCTGTAAGAAGAATCAGTTGAATGGTAGTGCATACTGCGTCGATCATCTCTACGCCAATGGCGGAACAGCCTGACGGGTCGTGCGCTAGCACTTGGCTGCAACCATCGCTCCGATCTGGATGTCAAGGTAATGCACCAGCCAGTTTCTCGGGTCGCCGAGAAAGGCGTATTCGAGGTCAGGGTAATCCGCCGAATACTTTCGGCTCATCGGGTTCTGTAACCATACAGTCGCGTTTGGCATTGGCCAACCGCTGCTGACCTCGACCATAACGTTGCCGACAGAAAGCTCCGCGTCGGGTATCTCGCGAAGGGGCCGGTGAGGCGCGGCGAGAGAACCGAAAGGTCGTACTCGTGGATCATGGGCGTCCCTAGGTTTGGCGTTGAACCAGTGAATCATTGTTCACGATGTACATCGCTTCGTCGACCGACCGTTCGTGGCCCGAATCCGGAAGTCGCCAGCCACGCGCAGGTACCGCGGTCACATCAACAACGTCATGCAACCGGGCCTTGGCTGGCTTCTGCGCCTTTATGTTCGAAAGCGACTCGCCGCCGATCGGAGTGTCTGCGCCTGATCGGCAAGCGACAGCGCTGCCGCAGTAGTCTCTTCCACCAGCGCCGCATTTTGCTGGGTCGTTTCATCCAGTTGTGAGACTGCGCGGTTGACCTGTTCGATGCCATCCCGTTGCTCTTTCGACGCCGCCGCCACTTCCTGCATCACGTTGCTGACTTTTTCGATAGACTGAACGATCTCCGTCATCGTGCGGCCTGCCTGATCGATGAGCCCCGATCCTTCAGTCACGCCCGTCACGGCTTCGTCGATCAGCGCCTTGATTTCCTTTGCCGCGCTAGCCGAGCGCTGCGCGAGCGTGCGCACCTCAGCGGCAACCACAGCGAAGCCGCGACCCTGCTCGCCCGCACGGGCCGCTTCGACGGCGGCATTCAACGCCAGTATGTTCGTCTGAAATGCGATCCCTTCGATCGTGCCGATGATGGACGCGATCTTTGTCGACTGATCCGATATGCCAGCCATGGTTCGCACGGCCCGATCCATCATGGCGCTACCTGTCTTCGCAATGTCCGATGCGTTGCTGGCATATTCGGTTGCGAATCCGACACGCTCGTTATTTTGGGCGACGGTCGCTGTCAGTTCTTCCATGCTTGCGGCCGTTTGTTCCAACGCGGCCGCCTGCGCCTCGGTGCGCCGTGACAGATCCGAGTTGCCCGATGCGATCTCGCTCGTAGCGCTAGCCATCGACTCGCTGCTCGAGAGGACGGTTGTGACCGTCGATTTCAGTCCCTCCTGCATGGATGAAAGACCCTGCATCAGCGCAGTCATCTCATGGCGGCCCTCCACTTGAACCTTGTTCGAGAGGTCTCCACTGGACATCGCCGAACAGACCTCCAGCGCTCTGATCAACGGGCGGCCAATCGCGCGATGCAGCCCGATCGCGCACACCAGTGACAGAAGGATGGCGACACACAGTGCCGCGACCGACGCACCGCTGACCGTGCTGAGCGTCGACTGGAAGTCTTCATAGCTCGATTCGCCGCTCGTCATCAGGTAGTCGTTGAGCGCGTCGGTGCTTTTGGTGAACGCCAGCGCCAGCGGCGGCATCACGTCCATCGTGATCCGGTTGGCGGCAACCGCGTCGCCCGTTTCGAGCGACTGCAGCGTGGGCTCGATCGCACCTTTGATCAACCGGTCGAATGTCAGCGAGACGGCCTCTGCCAGCTTTTGCTGTTCAGCGGACTTCGGCAGCGCGAGATAGCGTTCGTAGGCCTTCTTCGACGTCGCCAGATAGGCGCGTGCTTTTTGCAGAAGCACTTTTACGTCCGGCGATTCCGGGTGCAGGAGCGCCCGGTCCATCGAAACGCGCGCGATCGTCATGTTGTACTTGGTGTCGCCAAGCGCGACGGCGGACGATAATTGCACCGCATAGATTTCGTGGAGCGCCGACTTCCCCTCTTGCGTTCCCCACTGACCGAACGCGGCAACGACCAATATCAGGGCGACGAGCAAGCCGAAGGCGAGCGAGATCCGCGCCCTGATCGAGACTTTCGAAAACATGTGTAAATGTCCGCTGGATGACGTGAGCCCCGCAGGGGCTTGAACCGGATATGTCCGTACATATTGGGTATCGGTCGCATCACCCCAAACATGGATCGGTGTAAACCCTCACGCGTCTGAGCGCTTGAGTCTCGTCGACACGGTGAACCGGCCGGCGGGATGCACACTCACCGACACTTCGAAGGCCACGCCCGTCGAATCGATATAGCGGCGCACGATTTCCAGCGCCGCCGAACCGATTGGCATCTGAAGTCGCTCAGCCATCTCTTTCGTGGCGTTCACTGCCTGGACATTTTGCTGGATTTCAACGACACAGCGGCCGTAACGCGCCTCGATCAGCGAACTGATCAGCGTGTCAGGCGCTGCCGCCGCTTCTTCGGCGATCTCCGTGTAGGTCGGATCGATGTAGACATCCGTCCAGCCGACGGGCGGACGCGAACTGTCGCGTTCGATACGCAGGCTCGACACGCGCAGCCAGTGCGCACCTTCCTCGCATTGCAGAACCTTGGCGAGTCTGCCTGCAACCGTGACCCTTTCCACCGACTGAATCACCCGCAGATGTTCCGACCCGAACTGCACCAGATCCTCGAGCGAACCCAGCGAAGGACGAAAATCGTTCTTCGGCTGCGCCGACTCGACGCGCGTGCCGGCGTTCTTGCGCCGCGACACGAATCCAAGCTGCTGAAGCTCGTTCAGCGCCGCGCGAATCGTGTGCCGGCTGGTGTTGTACTGGTCGCGCAACTCCAGTTCGGTCGGTAGATAAGAACCAACCGGAAAGCGGCCGCTGGCGATGCCCTCGGTCAAATCGCGAGCAATGTCGGCGTAATGAGGTCTATTCATGCGTGCAAAGAATGGCGACACCGGGATCGATGCTCTTCCAGGGTAAATCATAACTTGAACGATATGTTCGAACATATTATTCTCAATATGTCCGGACATATTGGAACTTGTCCGCTTGTCGCACAATCCTGCTTGCTCGACTCAAGGCATCGTCATGACTACCCGCACCCCCCCGCTTTCCAGCACCGTCTTCGATTCGATCCTGTTTCGCGACGCCTTCGGCACCGCCAAAATGCGCGCCCTGTTTTCCGATCACGCGCTGGTGCAACGCTATATCGACGTCGAAGTCGCGCTCGCGAAGGCCGAAGCGCGCGTCGGCGTGATTCCGGCTGACGCTGCGGATGTGATCGCGCGCGAGTCGCAGATCGAGCGCATCGACTTCGATCACATGCGCGAGGAAACCGACATCGTCGGCTATCCGATTCTTCCGCTCGTGCATCAACTGGTCGGCATGTGCGGCGAGGCAGGCCGCTATGTGCACTGGGGCGCCACGACGCAGGACATCATGGATACGGCCGTCGCGCTCCAGGTGCGCGACGCGCTCGATTCGATCGATGCCGATATACGCGAACTGCGCGGCATTCTCGTCGATCTGTCGAAAAAGCACCGCGACACGCCGATGGCCGGCCGCACGCATCTGCAGCAGGCATTGCCCGTCACTTTCGGCTACAAGACGGCGATCTGGCTGGCGATGTTCGACCGTCATCAGCAACGACTTGCGCAACTGCGCCCGCGCGTAGCCGTCGTCGAATTCGCGGGCGCGGCCGGCACGCTCGCCTCGTTGGGCGACAAGGGCTTCGAAGTACAGAAGGCGCTTGCCGCCGAACTGCAACTCGGCGTGCCCGCGACCACCTGGCACGTCGCACGCGATGGTTTTGCCGAGGCCGTCAACCTGCTCGCGCTCGTCACCGGTTCGCTCGGCAAGATCGCAACCGACATCATGATCATGGCGTCCAACGAATTCGGCGAAGTGTACGAACCGTTCGTCAAGGGCCGTGGTGCGAGCAGCACGATGCCGCAAAAGCGCAATCCTATTTCGAGCGAGCTCATGCTGGCGGCCGCCAAAGCCATCCGACAGCACGCCGGCTTGATGGTGGACGCGATGATTCAGGACTTCGAGCGCGCGACGGGACCCTGGCACGCGGAATGGATTGCGATTCCCGAAAGCTTCATCCTCGCTTCGGGTGCGCTCCATCAGGCGAAGTTCGCGCTGGGCGGACTCATCGTCGACACGGATCGCATGAAGTACAACCTCGGCATCAGCAAGGGGCTGATCGTCGCCGAAGCCGTGATGATGCAGATGGCACCCTACACGGGACGCCAGCAGGCGCACGACATCGTCTACGACGCATGCCGCACGGTGAACGAAAGTGGCGGCACGCTCGCCGAAGCGCTGGCGGCACTCCCTGAAGTCACCCGGCATTTCGATCGCAACGCGATCGGCGCGATGACCGATCCCACCAACTATCTGGGCCTCGCGCCGCAAATGGTCGATCACGCCATCGCGCTATCGAGCGAGATCTGACGAACGCTGTGGAGGAGCCACACCATGACGAAAGACAACACATCACATAACGACACAGTCGCGCCAGCGGCGAAGCGGCCGTGGTACCGCAAGCTGGGCATGCAGGTGCTTATTGCTCTCGTGCTCGGTATCGCAGTCGGTCTGATCTTTCCGAAGTTCGGCGCGCAGCTGAAAATCCTCGGCGATATTTTTCTTGCGCTGATCAAGGCCGGCGTAGCACCGCTCGTGTTTCTCACCATCGTGCATGGCATCGCATCGGCCGGCGACGTGAAGAGCGCGGGGCGCGTCGGCTGGCGCTCGATCGTGTACTTCGAGGTCGTGTCGACCATCGCACTGGCCGTCGGGCTGCTGGCCGGAAATCTGTTGCAAACAGGCAAAGGCATGACGGCCATCACACCTGGCGCTGTACCTGTCGTCGCGGCAAGGGCAGCGCCGCAAGGCTTCACCGAGTTCGTCATGCATCTGGTGCCGGACAACTTCATCGGCGCGTTCGCGAAGGGTGAATTACTTCAGGTCGTCGTGCTGGCTGTCATGGTCGGGATCGGCATTCTCGCGATTCCCGAAAGCCGCCGTGCGCGCATCAACGAGGGGCTCGATCTCATTTCCCAAGTGCTGTTCTCGTTCATCAATCTGGTGATGAAGGTCGCGCCGCTCGGCACCTTCGGCGCAGTGGCGTTCGCGGTCGGCAGCAACGGCACGGCTGTACTGGTCGCGCTCGCGCAGCTCGTGTTGACCTTCTATGCCGTCATCATTCTGTTCATCGCTGTCGTGATGGGTATCATCGCGAAGCTTGCGGGCTTCAGCATGTGGCGTTTCATGCGCTACATCAAGGATGAGATCCTGATCGTGCTCGGCACCGCGTCGTCGGAGAGCGCGTTGCCGCGGCTGCTCGTCAAGCTGGAACGTCTCGGCTGCACTAAACAGACCGTGGGTCTCGTCCTGCCGACGGGTTATGCGTTCAACCTGGACGGCACATCGATTTTCATGTCGATGGGTGTCATGTTCATCGCTCACGCGTACAACGTGCCCATTACGATCGAACATCAGATCGGCATTCTGCTGCTCATGCTGCTGACGTCGAAAGGCGCGGCGACTGTTTCAGGCGGATCGTTCGTCGTGTTCGCTGCGACGGTCACTTCGACGGGCATTCTTCCCGTTGAAGGACTGGCTGTTATTTTCGGCGTGTACCGTTTCATGTCGATGGCGATCGCCACGTGCAACACGATCGGCAACAGCCTCGCTACCGTGGTGGTCGCGCGCTGGTCGGGCACATTCGACGCGGAAGCCGCAAAGCGGCACCTCTATCCCGAGCTCTATCCGGAAGTCGCGGAAGCGGATGAGCGTGCAACGGACAGCAATCTTTCGCACGAAAACGTCAACCAGGTGAATCCTCATCCCGTCACGCTTCGATAACTCGAATTAGTCGAACACATCGCACCGACGCATGATGGAAGCGGCTGGAATCGGTTTGATCAGCCGCTTTTCGCTCTCAAACGGGGAGTGCTTCGCTGAAGTCTGATGATCTCCGCCTCTTCACACTAACCTGCAAAAGCCCATCATGAATACGCGAACTGAATCGGATGCGTTCGGACCCGTGGATATCCCCGCGCATCGCTACTGGGGCGCGCAAACGCAGCGCGCGCTGGACGTGTTCGGCGCGGCAGAAGAGCGGTTTCCTTCCGCGCTGGTTCACTCGTTCGGTTTGCAGAAACATGCAGCCGCGCGTGCCAACCGCGCATGCGGCGTCATTGATCCGCGCCTCGCCGATGCAATCGAAACAGCCTCCACAGAACTGAGTGAAGGGAAATGGGACGAGCACTTTCCGTTGAGCATCTGGCAGACCGGCTCGGGAACGCAGACCAACATGAACGCGAACGAGGTCATTGCCAACCGCGCCAATGAACTGCTCGGCCAGCCGCTGGGCATGAAGTCGCCCGTGCATCCGAACGATCACGTCAATGCGTCGCAGTCTTCGAACGACAGCTTCCCAACCGTCATGCATGTGAGCGCAGCTCTTGAACTGACCGGGCATCTCCGACCTGTGCTCGTATCGCTTCAAGCGTCGCTAGACGAACGCGCATGTGCATTCGCCAATACGGTGAAGATCGCGCGCACGCATCTCATGGATGCCGTGCCGACGACGATGGGCCGCACCTTCGCAGCGTACGCCCATCAGATAGCCGCTGCGATTTCTCGCATCGACGCAGCGCTGCCCGAGCTAATGCTGCTCGTACAGGGCGGAACGGCTGCAGGCACCGGGTTGAATGCGCCAGCGCAGTTCCCGGAGCTTTTCTGCTCGGAACTCGCTACCGGCACAGGCCTGCCCTTTCGAACACATCCGCACAAGCTGGAAGGTATGGCGTCACACGATGCACTGGTCGAGGTGTCAGGCGTACTCAACACGATTGCAACATCGCTATTGAAGATTGCCAACGACATTCGCCTGCTCGGTTCGGGACCACGCTGCGGGCTAGGCGAACTCATCATTCCCGATGACGGCCTCACCTCTTCGATCATGCCGGGCAAACGCAATCCGACGATCGCCGAAGTGCTTGTGCAGGCCTGCTTCCAGACAATGGGCAATCACCAGACAGTGACACTTGCGGGGGCATCCGGCCTTTTCGAGCTGAACGTCGCGAAGCCGGTGTTGATTTACAACGTCCTGCAGTCGATACGCGTGCTGAGCGACGCCTGTCGAAACTTCGACGAACGCGTAGTGAGGGGACTTCAGGTCGACGCGCTGCGACTTGCAACGAACGTCGAGAACGCACTATTGTCGGTGACAGCGCTCAATCCGGTGCTAGGCTATGATGCTGTCGCGCGGATAACTGCGCTTGCATTGCGAGAAGGCATCACACCGCGCGCTGCGGCGTTGTCGTTCGGCATCATCGACGCGGACCAGTACGACAGAATGGTCGACCCTGCGCGTTTGGCGAATGCTAAATAGCACTAGGGGCCGGGCACGACGATCGCGTTTGTACGCGGCCGTCCTCGGACGCCTCGAAGCGAGCCGTAGGCGACCTTCAGGCGTCTCCAAAGCGGACGCGGGACGAAGGAATCGCGCGTACAGATCGGCTACTTCGGAAGCACTGAATTCTGTCGCTTGAGCGTGTGCACTTCTTTGGCTAGTTGATACGTTATACCGATAAACAGTGTAACAAAGAGAGGCGCACCAACCAGAAGAACTTTCCAGCCCGCGCCCTTGACCAACGATACGGTCAAAATAAACAGCATCATCGCGAGTAGCGATAGATATCCCTTTACGAAACGCTGAACGATCCTCTGTTTTTCGCTTTGCATATCGATAGATTGACCAACTCCCTTGTAATTGTCGAATGCCGGGGTAACCTGAATTGTTGACTATTCGTGCATCGATGTCGATCGACCGGTTGTGGCCGATTCCAGAATTCGCCCCGTCAACCTGGTTTGGCGCTCACCGCTCCGCTCCTGTTCGTGCGGGCGACATTTCGCGCGCAAGCTTTTCCTGAAGTTCAGCCAGGACCTCCGGCGCACTGATGCCGAGCACCGACGGCGCCTGACAATGCAAACGCTACGTATCGATCTCTTCGCCCTGCACATCGCGCGCGGCGATCTTCAACTGGCGAAGCTTGTGATACAGCGTCTTCTTCGGCATGCCGAGCGCCTCGCTCGCTTCCGCCACGTTGCCGTGGTGACGCCGCAGCATGTCTTCGATCAACCTGCGCTCGAAGTACGCAAGCTGGTCGGCGAGCGTACCGCCCTTGACAGTCGTGCCGCCGCCCTCGGCCAGCAGACTGTCGCCCGTGAGACCGAGTACGAAGCGGTCCGCGACGTTCTGCAACTCGCGCACGTTGCCGGGCCACGCGTGCGTCATCAGTTCCGAAACCTGCGACGCCGACACAACGGGCGCCGGTTGTCCAAAGCGGCGCGCGGCCGCCAGCACGAAGTGCTCGAACAGCAGCGGCACGTCTTCGCGGCGCTCGCGCAACGGCGGCAGTTCGATCTGCGCGACGTTGAGCCGGTACAGCAGGTCCGAGCGAAAGCGCCCGTCGGCGGAAAGCGCCGTCAAATCGGCCTTCGACGCGGCGATCACCCGGCAATCGACGGAAATCGACTCGTTCGCGCCAAGCCGCTCCAGCGTGCGTTCCTGCAGCACGCGCAGCATCTTGATCTGCAGCCCGACCGGCATGGTTTCGATTTCGTCGAGAAAAAGCGTGCCGCCGTGCGCCCATTCGATCTTGCCGACGCGCTTCTTGATCGCGCCCGTGAACGCCCCCGCTTCGTGCCCGAACAGCTCGCTTTCGAAAATCTGTTCCGGCAGGCCGCCGCAATTGAGCGCGACGAAATGTTTGTCGCGGCGTCCGCCGAAATCGTGCAGGCTGCGCGCAATCAGCTCCTTGCCCGTGCCCGTCTCGCCCGTGATCAACACCGATACCGACGTGTCGGCGAGCCGCAGAATCTTCTTGCGCACTTCGGCGATGGCGGGAGACTTGCCGAGCACCAGCGCCTCGATGCCTTGCCAGTTGTCGAGGGCGGCCCGCAAGCCCTGCACTTCGAGCGTGAGGCGCCGCTTCTCGACCGCGCGCGCGACACGCCCCGCAATATGGTCGGAGGAAAAAGGCTTCTCGATGAAGTCGTACGCGCCCACCTGCATCGCGCCCACGGCCGTCGAGATGTCGGCATGCCCGCTGATCAGCACGACGGGGATCTGCGAATCGATCGCCATCACCTTGTCGAGCAGCTGCAATCCGTCGATGCCGGGCATCCGCACATCCGACACGATCACGAGCGGCGCGCCCGGCGCGACTTCGGCCAGCGCCTGTGCCGCCGATGCAAACGCGCTGACGGCAAACCCCGCCAGCGCCACCGCCTGTTCGACGCCGAAGCGAACGTTCTCGTCGTCCTCGACGACGAGCACGCGAATGTCATCTCCCATGAACCACCCTCTGCGACGTTGCCGCCGCGAATTCGATAGTGAATTGTGCGCCGCCGTCCGCGCCGCTGTCTGCAAGATTCGCAGCGGAAATCCTCGCGCCGAAACCTTCCACGATACGCGACGAAATGGCAAGCCCGAGGCCGAGACCTTGCCCGCGCGGCTTGGTCGTTACAAACGGCTCGAACAGATGCGCGAGCACGTCGGGCGCGATGCCGGGGCCGCTATCCGCAATCGTGAACAGCACGCGTTCGCGCGCGTCGGGATCGGCGGCGGCAATCGTGACGACACGTCTTGGTTCGTTGCGCACGGCGTCGAGCGCATTGCCCAGCAGGTTGACGATCACCTGCTGCAACTGGCTCGATTCCGCCCATACCGTCGTGCCCGCCGGAATCCTCACGTCGAGCTGCACGCCTTCGTCGCGAATGCGCGCTTCGTAGATGAGCCGCGCGTGCGCGACGGCTTCGCTCAACGACACCGCCACCCGCTCGACATCCGGTTTGCGCGCGAAGGTCTTCAACTCGCCCGTCAGCACGGCCATGCTGTCGACGAGTTTCGCCACGCGCTCCAGATTCGCCACCGCCTGCGCCGGCTGGTTGCGCTCGAAGAACGTGCGCGCGTTGTCGCACAGCGTGCGGATCGCGACAAGAGGCTGGTTCAGCTCGTGCGTGAGGCCCGCGGCCATCTGCCCGAGCACGGCGAGCTTGCCCGCATGCACGACTTCCTGCTGCGAGTCGCGCAGTCGCTGCTCGGTCCGCTTGCGCTCGACGATCTCCTGCTTCATCCGTTCATTGGTTTCCACGAGCGCCGCCGTGCGTTGCGCGACGGTCATCTCCAGCCGGTCGTTCACGAGGCGCAACGCGTCCTGCGCCTTGAGCTTTTCAGCGATCGTGCGGCGCCGCTGGGTCGCGTACAGCGCATACAACCCGGCGATCAGAAACGCGCCCGTCACGAACGCCAGCGCAATCTGCTGCTGGCGTCGCGCGGTGGCGACGTCGAGCAACACCATGATCGAGTCGCCCGCTTGCGGCGCGCTCCGCGACATCACGAGAAACTGCGTGGTGTGGCCCGCCCGCCGCCAGTCGGGAAAGCGCCCGAGCCATGCCGCTCCATTCCAGTCGCCGACCCGGCGATAAGGCAGCGCGTCGACGTTGCGGCCCGCGTATTGCCGCGAAGCCTGAATATCGTGCTGCTGCTGGGCGGTGATCGGACGGATGGCGGTGAACTTCCACGCGGGCACCGTCGAGATGACGATCACGCCGTTACCGTCGATCACCATCGCCGCTTCGCCGGGCGTGCGCCATGCCGCTTCGAGCGCATCGACGCTCAGCTTCACGGCCGCCGCGCCGATCGGCTTGCCCGCGTCGCGCACGGCGCTCGAGAAGTACAGGCCCGGCATGCCCGTGTTCGTGCCGATGCCGAAGAAGCGCCCCGCGCCGTGCGCGAGCGCGTCCTTGAAGTAAGGCCGATAGGAAACGTTAGTGCCGACGAAGCTGAACGACTGGTTCCAGTTGCTCGCGGCGATCACCTCGCCTTGCAGGTCGATCACGTCGGTGGCGAGACTGCCCGCGTCGGCATTGACGGCTTCGAGATACGTGTTGACTTCGTGCAGCAGTTCAGGCGAAGCGCGCGAGCCTGCGCGCAGCAGCGCGCGCACGCTGTCTTGCCGCGCGACGATGGCGGGCATCGTCTCGAAGCGGCCCAACTCGCTTTTCAGGCTGGCGGCGTACAGGTCCAGCCGATGCGCGCCGACTTGCGCGAGCGCATCGATGGCGCGGTCCCACGCAAATTCGACGGCCGCGGCCGCTGCGCCGAGATACAGCGCGCCGGCAGCGGCCCATGCCCATAACGGTATGCCTCTTATTCTCACGCGCACATTCAACCTCATCGATGCCGGACGCCGGATGCCGGCTTGCGCTGGACTCGCGCACGGCACCTTATACGAAAACGGGCGGCGCAAGCCGATCGCGCCGCCCGCCGCCGCGCCGCATCGGGCGCCGTCGCGTCAGCCGAAATGCGCCAGCAGGATCAGCGTCAGCGTCACCACGATCGCGCCGCCGATGCGCGTGGCGATCTGCGCGAACGGCATCAGCGTCATGCGGTTCGCCGCCGTCAGGATCGCCACGTCGCCCGTGCCGCCCTGGCCGCTGTGGCAGGCGTTCACGATTGCGGTGTCGATAGGGTACATCTTCAGGAAGCGTCCAACCACAAAGCCCGTGCCCATCAGCGTCGCCACCGTCACGACGATGGTCACGATATTGGCGATCGTGAACGCGGCGATCAGCTTGTCCCACGGCGTCATCGCCACGCCGATCGCGAACAGCAGCGGATACGTGACGGCCGTCGAGAAGAACTTGTAGACGACGAACGCGCCCTCCTGCAACTGCGGCGACACCGCGCGCGCGAGCTTCACGAGCACCGCGAGGAACAGCATCGCGACGGGCGCGGGCAGGCCGAACAGGTTGCGGCACATGAGGCCGAGCAGATACAGCGTGATCGCGGTAATGCCGGCTGCGGCAATATGCGAGACGTCGATATGGCCGGTGATCTCTTCCTTCACAGGGTCCATTTCATCTTTCTCGCCGACCTGCAGACGACCCTGTCCCGTCAGATGCGGAAAGCGCTTGCCGATCATGTCGAGCGCGCCCGACAGCACGATCGCCGTCAGGCTGCCGAGCATCACGGGCGGCAGCACCTGTGCGAACAGCTCGCCCTGCGGCAGATGCATGATCTCCGAATAGCCGATGGACAGCGGAATCGCGCCCTCGCCGACGCCGCCCGCCATGATGGGCACGACGATATACAGCAGCGTATGCCGCACGCCAAGCCCGAACATCGCGCCGACGGCCGTGCCGACGATGGCCGCCGCAACCGAACCAACTGCGAGCGGCACGAAGATCTTGATGAAGCCTTGGATCAGCACGCGCCGGTCCATGCTCAGAATGCTGCCGACGATGATCGACGCGATGAACAGATACAGGAAGTTCGTCTGCTTGGTGAACTCCGTCGTCAGGTTGAGGACGGGTTTCGGCAACAGGTGGTAGTACGTGAGCGCCGAGGGCACGAAGGTCGCGCAGATCGCGGCCGCGCCGATATTGCGCAGGATGGGCAGACGCTTGCCCAGCTCGGCGCAGGTGAAGCCGAAGAAGGCCAGTACCGCGATCGCCATCGAAATTTCGCCGGGCACCTTGCCGGTGACGGCGAAGCCCGTGATCAGCGCCAGCAGGATGAAGTAGATGGGCAGCGGGATGATGCCGATCCGGTATTCCATCAGCTTCCACCAGCCTTCCGGCCAGAAGCGTGTTTTGGTGGCGGGTTGCTGCGTGGACACCGGCTGCGAAGGGCCGTGGGCGGGTGAAGTGGTTTGCAAAGCATGTCTCCTTGATCGGGATGCGCGGGTGGCATCGCTTGTCTATGGCCGTGGCCAGCGGGTGCCTGTAGCGCAAAGCCCATGCCAGTTTTTTGCCAAGGAGGAAATTTTTAATCCATTGATTCTTATACGTTTTTTCGGGTCAAAAAAGAGCGGCGGACGGCGCCGTTCTGAGACCTCAGAATCGGTCTGGACAGGCAGGCTGAGAATTCAGCCATTCGCTAGAATCGCGGCATCGCCCGATTGGGGAAAACCATGCAGGACACATGGCAGTTCCAGATCCGGATCACCGCTTCGGAAGAACGCGCTGGCGCGTGGCGCGCCGATCCCGCTGCGCAGTCTTACGCGCCACTCCATGACGTGCTGAAACGGCATCGGGCGGAACTGAAATGCCAGTTCGACGCATTCGCCGATTACGTCAGGGAAGCCGAGGAAGTCGGGACGGCTGCGTACCCGCTCTATGACTGGACGCGGCAGACCATCGACAACCCGGACAAGAAAGCGAAATACCTGCGCTCCTTCACCGTGTACGTGGAGGGCGAGCAGATTTACGCAAAGGCGACGGCCGACTCGCTCGAAGCCGCGCTCTCGTCGCTCGCGCTGGATCGCGACTCGGGTATCGAGCGTGTATTCAAGTACGACACGAATCCCGCGCATAACCCGCAGCCGCCGCAATCGGGCGGCAAGGCGCAATAGCCGGTCCGCCGCGCCCATCGTCTGAAGGACGCCAGCGAACCGGCCACCGCCGCGCCCTCACGCCAGCGCGATTTCGACGTCGATATTGCCGCGCGTCGCCTTCGAATAGGGGCACGTCTGATGTGCCGCGTCGACGATCTTCCGTGCGACATCAGCGCTCACGCCCGGCAGGCTCACGTTCAGACGCGCCTGCAGGAAGTAACCGCCCTCGCCCGTGCCCAGATCGACTTCGGCGTTCACGCTGGTATCGGCGGGCAGCGCCACTTTCAGATCGCGCGCCGCCAGTCCCATTGCGCCGATGAAACACGCCGACCAGCCCGCTGCGAACAGTTGCTCGGGGTTGGTGCCCTTGCCGCTCGATCCCGGCGGCGAAAGCTGGATATCCAGCCGGCCGTCCGAGCTGCGCGCCGCGCCTTCGCGGCCGCCTGTGGTTTGCGTCTTGCCCGTGTACAGGACGTTGTCGATTCTTGCCATGATGTTCTCTCTCCTCTGCTCGCCAATTAATGATGCTTGAAGGTGGACAGGCCGAACTCGGCAGAAATGGTGCGGTGACCCGACTGAACAGTCTGGGTTGCTACGCCGCCCATATCGTCGGTGATAGCTGCATTGCGGCCTGCGTCGGCGACGATGGCGCTCGGGCCTTGCTGCGACACGGGCGCGCCTTGCAGCGGGTTGTAATGCGGCGCCGGGCCGTAGCCGCTCGCGAAAGCAGAACTGGACGCTGCCGCGCCAAGGGCAAACCACACTGCGACTTTGAAGAACTTGTTCATGTTGAACTCCGCCAGGATGGAGGCACCCGCCTAAGGGCGCCGTAACTTTAAAAATTCCGTGGATCACGCCTCTTCGACGTCACCCACCTCTTTAAACCGCACACGATTGCATCGCGTACGACACATTCTAGGCCCAAAATTTTTCCTGTCAAGCACGATTTAATCGCGTGCGATGTATATGCCGTGAAAAAAGCCGGGAATCCGGCTTGACGACGCGCCTGGCACGGCCGACGGGCACGGCCAGGCGTTACTCAGTCCTGCTCGTTCACAGCTTTGATCAGGTTGTTGCGCAGGGTGACGATCGACTTCTGCATCTTCGAGAACTCGTCGGGCGTGAGGCCGCAAGCCTCCACCAGATCCATGCCGAACGCCTTTTCGCGCAGCTTCCGCCCAGCCTTGGTCAGGCTGACGCGCACCTGGCGCTCGTCTTCCGGGTCGCGCTGGCGCTCCAGATAGCCCATCGCTTCGAGCTTCTTCAGAATTGGCGTGAGCGTGTTCGATTCGAGAAACAGTTTTTCACCGAGACTGCTGACGGTCTGATGGTCCTCTTCCCACAGCGCGATCACGGTGATGTATTGCGTGTACGTGAGCCCCAGTTCTTCGAGAATCGGCTTGTAAGCCTTGCCGAATGCCAGGTTCGCCGAGTAGACGGCAAAACACAGGAAGTCGGCGAGCTTCGGGTTCGTGTCTTCTGCCTTGGCGGTGGTCTTCATTTGCGTCCTCGTTGGCACGAGACGGATGTCTCAACAAGGACCCATTATACATCGCGTACGATTTAATCGGAAATGCTTGACATGCCGGCAGCATGCGGACGAGGATGCGGGCAGGTTCGCCGCGCCCGCATCAGTACACGTCGCGCACGTAGCGGTGGTCCTTCGCCATTGCCCCGACGTATTCTTCCGCGCGCTCCGCGCTCAGGCCGCCGTGTTGCGCGACCACTTCCTTCAGGGCGGCATCGACGTCCTTCGCCATCCGGCTCGCGTCGCCGCACACGTAGAAGTGCGCGCCTTCTTCGAGCCATGCCCACAGCTGCGCGCCCTGCTCGCGCATCCGGTCCTGCACATACACCTTGTCGGCCTGATCGCGCGAGAACGCCAGATCGAGGCGCGTCAGCAGCCCGCTTTGCTGCATGCTTTCGAGTTCGTCGCGATAGTAGAAGTCCGTTGCCGCATGCTGTTCGCCGAAGAAGAGCCAGTTGCGCCCGGTCGCGCCGCGCGCGCTGCGCTCGTGCAGGAAGCCGCGAAACGGCGCGACGCCCGTGCCCGGCCCGACCATGATCATCGGTGTGTCGCCGCTGCGCGGCGGACGGAAATGCGCGGACTTCTGCACGAAGACAGGCACGCTGACGTCGTGCGCGCGATCGGCGAGGAACGTCGACGACACGCCTTTGCGGTTGCGCCGGCCGTTGTTGTAACGCACGGCGGCCACCGTCAGATGCACTTCACCCGCATGTGCCTTCGGGCTCGATGCGATCGAATAGAGCCGCGGCTGCAGGCGCTTGAGCACACTGAGCAATTCGCTGGCCGACAGATCGGCGGGAAACTCGTGCAGGACGTCAGCGAGCTGCTGGCCCCACAGCCATTGCTTCAGGTCGGCCTTGCGATCGTCGGCGAGCAGTCTGGCGAGCGCATCGTTGCGGCTGCGCGAGGCGATCAGTTGCAGCGCTTCGACGCTCGGCCGCGCTATTTCATAGTGCCGCGCCAATGCGTCGGCGATCCGCATGTCGCCGACACCCGCCACATGCACCGACGCGTCCGGCTTCACGCCAGACAGATCGATCAGTTCGTCGACGAGTTCGGGGCAGTTTTTCGGCCACACGCCCAACGCATCGCCTGCTTCGTATTCGAGGTTCGAATCGCCGATGGCCAGCGAAAAGTAGCGCGTGTCCTTCGAGCCGTTGCGATTGAGGCGCAGATTGTCGACGAGCCGCGACTGGGCGGGACTCGTCTTCGACGGCGTCGCGCCAGGCAGCACGGCGGGAATCAAGCCTTGCGCGGGCACTTCATACAGCAACGCGTCATCAGCCTTGATCTTCGCGATCACCGCTTCGAGCCACTTGTCGGCGGCCGGCTGAAAATCCGTGTCGCAATCGACGCGCGCATGCAGGCGTTTGGCGCCCAGCTCGGCGAAGCGCGCGTCGAGCTTGCGGCCGTGGCCGCAGAACTGGTCGTAGCTGGGGTCGCCGAATCCGAGCACCGCGTATTGCTGATCGACGAGACGCGGCGCGCTGTCGGCCTGCAACGCGTTCCAGAAGCTCTGGCCGTTGTCGGGCGCGTCGCCGTCGCCGAACGTGCTTGTCATCAGCAGCACGTACTTGCTCTGCGCGAGCGCGCCGATGGGAATGTCCGCCATGCACGACATGCGGATCTCGAAGCCTGACTCCATCAGTTGCGTCGCGTACTGCTCCGTCAACGATTCGACATTGCCCGTCTGCGATGCCCACAGCAGCGCGACCTTGGGCCGCGCATGCGCGATGCGCACGGCCGGCTCACCAACAACCGCGGGTTGCGTCACGGAAGTCAGCGCCGGACCTGCTTCCGGCGCGCGGCTGAAAAGACCCGCGAGCACGCCGTCGAACCAGAGGCGCGCATTCGCGGACAGCGGCGCATTGACAGGCAATGTCGGCACGCCTCGCGCGTCGCCTTGCGACGAACGCAAGCCGCTGACGAAACCCGCCATGTAGAGCCGCGCCGTGTCGTCCAGCGCCGGCGCGGGCGTGTCGGTAATGCCGAGCAGGGCGGCAAGAGCGTCGATACGGGACATATCCGGTTCCTGTGGCTGACCGGCCGTCGCGATGGGCGTTTCCTTCGTGACGGCGGGTGCTTCTTCAGTATCGTGCGGCAACGCTTCTTCGACGGGGTCGGCTTCGACGCGCGTCAGCGCCACCGCGCAGAACTTCAACTCAGGCTGCTGCGAGATCGCATCGATCGCGTCGCTCGTCACCGCGTTGATGCACAGGTCGTCGCCATACACGTCGTTCCAGTGCATCGGCGCGAAGCAGTTGCCGGGCCGCACGCGCTCGGTGACGACGGCGGGCAGCACCGCGCGCCCACGCTGCGAACGAACCTCGACGCGGTCTTTGTCGCGCACGCCGAGCGATGCGGCGTCTTCCGGATGCAGTTCGACGAAGGGCGCAGGGTTCAGCCGGTTGAGCATCGGCACCTTGCCGGTCTTGGTCATCGTGTGCCACTGATGCTGCAGGCGGCCCGTATTCAGCACGATGGGGAATTGCGCGCCCGGCATCTCGGCGGGATCGACGTGCGGACGCGCGAAGAACATCGCCTTGCCGCTCGCGGTCGGAAATACCAGCGCGGGGCGCGTGCCGTCGGGCAGCACTTTCAGCGTCTGGCTCACGCCGTCGTTCAGATAGCGCAGCGGATTGCGGTCGGACGCGGCGTCGGGCGCGCACGGCCATTGCAGCGGCGTCTCGCGCAGGCGCGCATGGCTCGCGCCGCGCAGGTCGTAGCCCGTCTTCGGATTCGACACGCGTGCGATCTCATCGAACACTTCAGCCGCCGACGCATACGTGAACGCATCCGCGAAGCCCATCTCGCACGCCATGCGCGCGATGATCTGCCAGTCGGCGAGCGCGGCGCCGGGTGGATCGACGGCCTTCTGCATCAGCGTCATGTTGCGCTCGGAATTGATCATCACGCCTTCCGCCTCGGCCCACAGCGCGCCGGGCAGCAGGACGTCAGCGTAGCGGTTGGTCTCCGTGTCGAGAAACGCGTCCTGCGCGATCACCAGTTCAGCGGCCTGCAATCCGGCAATCACGTTCTGCCGGTTCGCGACGCTCGCCACCGGGTTCGTGCAGATGATCCAGCACGCCTTGATGTCGCCCGCCGCCATGCGCGAGAACATATCGACAGTGCCGCCGCCGAGCTTCGTCTTGAGCGTGCCGCGCGGCACTTGCCACAGGTCTTCGATGAACGCGCGGTCTTCATCGACCAGCACCGAGCGCTGGCCCGGCAAGCCCGGACCCATGTAGCCCATCTCGCGCCCGCCCATCGCATTCGGCTGACCCGTCAGCGAAAACGGACCGCTGCCGGGGCGGCAGATCTTGCCCGTCGCCAGATGCAGATTGCAGATCGCGTTCGTGTTCCACGTGCCGTGCGTGCTCTGGTTCAGGCCCATCGTCCAGCAACTGATCCACTCGGGCGCGTCGCCGATCCACTGCGCGGCCTGACGGATGTCGGCTTCGGGAATGCCCGTGAGCGCGGCGACTTTCTCAGGCGTGTAGTCGTCGAGGAACGCGGGCATCGCGTCCCAGCCTTCCGTGAATTCGCCGATGAAGCGCGCGTCGGTACGGCCATTTTCATGCAACAGATGCAGCAGGCCGTTGAGCAGCGCGAGATCGGTGCCCGGCTTGATCTGCATGAACAGATTCGCCTTGTCCGCCGTCGTATTGCGCCGCGGATCGACGACGATCAGCTTCGCGCCCGCCTTCACGCGATCCATCATGCGCAGAAAAAGAATCGGGTGGCAGTCGGCCATGTTCGCGCCGATCACGAAGAACAGATTGGTCTTGTCGAAATCCTGATACGAGCCAGGCGGGCCGTCCGCGCCCAATGACAGCTTGTAGCCGCTGCCCGCGCTCGCCATGCACAGCCGCGAGTTCGACTCGATGTTGTTGGTGCCGATAAAGCCCTTGGCGAGCTTGTTCACGAGGTACTGCGCCTCGATCGACATCTGCCCCGACACGTAGAAGGACAACGCATCGGGACCATGCTCGTCGAGAATCGCGCGCAGACGGCGTGCGGTGTCGGGAATCGCGAAATCGGCCGAAACGGGAATCGGATCGGCGTCGCGCGTGCGCCGCTCGAACGCGCTTTCGAGGCGGCCCGACTTACGCAGCGCGACATGCGCCGACTGACCTTTCGTGCAGAGGCGGCCGTAGTTGGTCGGATGATCCTTGTCGCCGGAAATCTTGACGACCTGCCCTTCCTCGACATGCAGCACCATGCCGCAACCGACGCCGCAGTAGGGGCAAACCGTCTTGATGTTCTCGCACGCCATCGTCAGAGTCCGTTCAACAGATTACGCCGACACCCACACCTGTCCGTCTTCGACGCGCGCCGCGAAGGCGCTGACGGACTTCTCGGGCGCTTCGAGGCATTCGCCCGTGCGCAGATCGAAGTGATGCTTGTAGATCGGCGAAGCGACCACGAGCCGATCGCCGAGACTGCCGATCAGCCCGCGCGACAGTACGGCCGCCTGCGATGCGGGGTCGAAGTTGTCGATGGCGTACACGCCGCCGCGCTCGCCTTCGACGCGGAACACGGCAATCTGCTCGCCATTGACGAGCGCGCAGACGCCCGTGTTCGGCACGATGTCGTCGAGCGTGCAAACCGACGTCCAGGTGGTGGGCAAACGGTCGTTGTTCATGTCGATCTCCGTTCTATCGGATGAGTGAATGACGTGGGTGCTGCCGGTCAAACCGTTTCAGCGGGTTCTGTCGGCTGTTCGACGACGACGGGAATGCGCACCGGCCGCTGGCGCTCTTCGGGCGTGGCGGGCCGGATCTGGCCGCGCGTCGGGACGAAGCTGACGTTGTCGTCGGCGCTGTCGCTGTTGACGAAGTGACGGAAGCGCTTGCGCGTCTCGGGGTCCGTGACGGCTTTCTTCCACTCGCATTCGTACGTGTCGACCACGTGCTGCATTTCCGCTTCGAGTTCCGCCGCGATGCCGAGCTTGTCGTTGATGACGACGTCGCGCAGATAGTCGAGGCCGCCTTCGAGGTTCTCACGCCACACGCTGGTGCGTTGCAGCCGGTCGGCCGTGCGCACGTAGAACATCAGGAAGCGGTCGATATAGCGGATCAGGGTTTCGCGATCCAGGTCCGACGCGATCAGTTCGGCGTGGCGCGGCTTCATGCCGCCGTTGCCGCACACGTAGAGGTTCCAGCCCTTTTCCGTCGCGATGATGCCGACGTCCTTGCTTTGCGCCTCCGCGCACTCGCGCGTGCAGCCCGACACCGCAAACTTGATCTTGTGCGGCGAGCGCAGGCCCTTGTAGCGGTTCTCGATGTCGATCGCGAGACCGACGGAATCGTCGACGCCATAGCGGCACCACGTCGAGCCGACGCACGATTTCACCGTGCGCAGCGACTTGCCGTATGCATGGCCCGATTCGAAGCCCGCTGCGATCAGTTCTTCCCAGATCAACGGCAACTGTTCGACGCGCGCGCCGAACAGATCGACACGCTGCCCGCCCGTGACCTTCGTATAAAGACCGTACTTCTTTGCAACCTGGCCGACAGCAATCAGACCGTCCGGCGTCACTTCGCCGCCCGGCATGCGCGGCACGACGGAATACGTGCCGTCGCGCTGGATGTTCGCGAGGTAGTAGTCGTTGGTGTCCTGCAGGCTTGCGTGTTCCTTCTTCAGCACGAACTCGTTCCAGCACGACGCGAGAATGCCGGCGACAGCGGGCTTGCAGATATCGCAGCCAAGGCCGTGGCCATGCTTTTCCAGCAGCGCGCCGAAGGTCTCGATGCGCTCGACGCGAACGATGTGATACAGCTCCTGGCGCGAAAATGGAAAGTGCTCGCACAGATGATTATTGACGGCGAGCCCCTGCTTCTTCATCTCGGCCTTCATCACCTGCGTGACGAGCGGCACGCAGCCGCCGCATGCCGTGCCTGCCTTCGTCGCGCTCTTCACGTCGCCGATGGTCGTCGCGCCCGCGCACACGGCCGCGCAGATCGCGCCCTTCGAGATGTTGTTGCACGAGCAGATCTGCGCGCTTTCGGGCAGTGCATCGACACCTAGCGCGGGCTTCGCGTTGCCGTCCGCTTGCGGCAGGATCAGAAATTCCGGCGACTCCGGCAACTGGATGCGGTTCAGCATCATCTGCAGCAGCGTGCCGTATTCGCTCGCGTCGCCGACCATCACGCCGCCGAGCAGAAACTTGCCGCAATCGGACACAACCAGCTTCTTGTAGACCTGCTTGCGCTCGTCGCTGAACTGATACGTGCGGCTGCCTGCCGTCGCGCCATGTGCATCGCCGAGACTCGCGACGTCCACGCCCATCAGCTTGAGCTTGGTGCTCATGTCCGCGCCTGCGAACGCGGCATCCGCTTCGCCGAGCAACTGCTTCGCTGTCACGCGCGCCATCTCGTAGCCCGGCGCAACGAGCCCGAAAATCTGGCCGTTCCACAGCGCGCATTCGCCGATCGCATAGATGTCGGCATCACTCGTGCGGCACTGGTTGTCGATCACGATGCCGCCGCGCGGGCCGACTTCCAGACCGCTCGACCGTGCGATCTCGTCGCGCGGACGGATGCCGGCGGAGAACACGATCATGTCGGTGTCGAGATGACTGCCATCGGCGAACTGCATGCGGTGCGTGCCCGCTTCGCCGTCGACGATCTCCAGCGTGTTCTTCTGCGTATGCACGGTCACGCCGAGTTCTTCGATCTTGCCGCGCAACACCTTGCCGCCGCCGTCGTCGACCTGCACGGCCATCAGGCGCGGTGCGAATTCGACGACATGGGTTTCGAGGCCCAGGTCGCGCAATGCCTTCGCGCATTCCAGACCGAGCAGACCGCCGCCCACCACGACGCCCGTCTTCGAGCGTGCGCCGCATTCCTGCATCGCTTCGAGGTCTTCGATCGTGCGGTAGACAAAACAGTCCTTGCGATCCTTGCCCGGCACGGGCGGCACGAACGCATACGAGCCGCTGGCGATCACGAGCTTGTCGTAGGAAAGCGTCTCGCCCGTCGAGGTCGTCACGGTGTGCGCGTCGCGATCGATCGATACAGCCTTTGCGTTCAGGCGCAGCACCATGTCGTCGCGATCGAAGAAGCCGGGCGCCACCAGCGACAGATCGTCGGCGGATTTGCCCGCGAAGAACTCCGACAGATGCACGCGATCGTAGGCGGGACGCAGCTCTTCGCACAGCACGGTGATGTCGAGGCGCGCCGTGGTTTGTTCCGCGAGGCATTCGAGCAGTTTGTGGCCGACCATGCCGTGGCCGATAACGATGACTTTCATGTCGCCGATCCTGTCAGAGAGGGGATTCATTTGTTTAATTCGTTGCGCCGAGTGCGGCATCGCGAGCGGTGTGTTCGGCGGAGAAACGCACGGCGATCGCGCAGATCGCAGACGCGCTCACGAAGCCGCCGAGCGTCAACAGTGTTTGATGCAGGTCGCCCATGCCCTTCGCCAGGAAGCCCGCCGCCACGGCGCCGACATTGCCGCCCGCGCCGACGATGCCCGCCACGCCGCCGAGCGCCTTGCGATCGATGAAAGGCACGAGCGCGTAGGTCGCGCCGCACGCCATGTGCGTGAAGAGCCCGAACAGTAGCATCGCGATCACGGCGAGCGCCGCGTGGTTTGCCTGCGAGAACAGCAGCAGGCCCACGCCTTCGCCCGCGATCAGCGCGAACAGCAGCATCGAGCGCGCGGACAGTCCGCGGCGCTTCGCGCCCCAGTCCGACAGCAGACCGCCGAGCGGACGCGCGAAGATCGCGAGCAGGCCGAAGCTGCCGGCCGCAAGACCGGCGTCGCGCAGCGACAGCTGGAAGTGATCGACGTAGTAGATGGCCGCGACGTTGTGAATGAACACCTCGACGCCGAAGCACGCGGCGTAGGTGACGAACAGCATCCACACGCGATAGTTGCGCGAGGCCGCGAGCAGGCTGGCCCAGCCGCCTTTCTTGCCGCTGTCGATGGCGATGCCGCGTGCGCGCAGTTCGGTGAAATTGCCTTGCGGGCAGTCCTGCGTGAAGCGCCAGTAGAGCGCGGCCATGATGGGCATCGCAATGCCCGGCAACACCAGCGTCAGACGCCATGCGTCGGCATTGCTCGCGCCCAGCGCGAGGGCGCCCGCGAGCAGCAGCGGCACGAGCATCTGCGCGGCGCCTGCGCCTGCGTTGCCCCAGCCTGCGCTCGTCGCGTTCGCCGTGCCGACCACATTGGGCGCGAACATCACCGACGTGTGATATTGCGTGATCACGAAGCTCGCGCCGACCGCGCCGATGCCGAGCCGGCATAGCAGGAATGCCGTGTAGCTGTGCGCGAGCGCCGCGCCCAGCACGGGCAGCGCGCCGATCGTCATCAACGCGACGTAGACCTTGCGCGGACCGAAGCGGTCGCACATCGGACCGACGATCAGACGCACGAGAATCGTGATGGCGACGGCAGCAATGTTGATGTTGGCCACCTGATCCGCTGTGAGGTGAAACTCCTGCTTGATGAGCGGCATCAGCGGCGCGCAGGCGAACCACGCGAAGAAGCAGACGAAGAACGCCATCCACGCGAAGTGGAAGGCGCGCATGGCTGGCGTGCGCCAGCTCAGCAGATCGATCGATGTGGCTTTGTCGGTCATGTTCCGGGCCTGTAAACGACTACGGCGTCCCGCGAATCGGGTGCGAGACCAGATTCAGGGGACGCCGTTGTCCAAAGTTCGTCGGTGAGGATGCTGCTTTGCGGCTCGTCGTTGAGTCGCGATGCGGGGATTAGTGCAAGGTGTGTGCCATGCGGGCTATTGGCGGCGGGAAGGCTTTGCTGGCTTGGGTTTGCGGGCGGTTTGCGGGGTTTGCGGCGAGGTTGTCGGCTGATTCATGGTGAGGCTCGCGGGCACTTTGCTGGTGCAGCGCAGCACTGTAGGCGTGCGTTGGGGTGGCGCGGGTGTGGTGCCGATTCGTCCGTTGCGGGACACGGGAGTGTCACATTGTTTGCGCTGCGCGAGCGCCGCGCGAGCCTTTGCAATCTTTGACAGATGCGTCAAACTACGATTCGTCGCGCGTGTAGTGCTGGACGGAGCGGACTACGACCTCACGGCATGTCAGCCGTATGTCGAGACCAACGTTAGGCATCAGGTCGAGCTTGATCAGCCCATCGAATTCCCTCGTCAAAGTAATGTCCATGACGGAAGCTTCTTCGAGCATCGCATTCAGGTCGATTTGGGAACTTCTTAGATCCAGAAAATCGACCACGACCAGATAGTCACTCGCGCGCGGAGCACCATAGCGGTTGTGTTCTATTTCGAGCACAAGGTCGACCAATCCGCGCCGACGTCCGCCTGACAGAGGTTTCCCTTCGACCGTCACCGATGATTGCCTGTTTCGTTCCATGCAAATGCTTCTTATCGCTGAATCATGGAAGGACGGATATTCTCCAAAGATCTTCAATAGCAGGTCGCTATTCGTTGCAAGTTCCCAACCCCACGTTTCTCTGTGAACGTTCATCTAAGCTCCTGGCGTTGTCTTTATCTACAATTGATTGGCGACATTGAGACATGACTGTTGTCCCTGACACCGTTGTCGAAATTGTGACCATGTGCGGGACCATGGCTCTCGTGATATTGAGCACAAAGATTTCCGTGGTCATCAAAGTAATCCACATCGAGCCCGTTCGGGTTAATGCGGAATCCGCCCGGATCATTGCCACTTAGACGGACCCCACGGGCCGCCACCTCCGTCGTCTCGTCGCTCAACTTATCCGGGTAATACCCAAACGGCTGCGCGTCACCTGGAGGTGACGGGTCCGCCTTGGCGCTGTCGTCAATGCCTGTCGCCGCTGAGATGCCCTTCGCAAACGACGGGACTGCGTCTTCATCACTCTCGGCTGCGAACATGCCGCCGGCTATGACTCTCGCTGCGCCAAGCAGATCAAGAGCATCACCACTTCTGCCCGCTCCATTGGCCATCTCCGCCCATGCCGCCTTTAACTGCGCTTCCCGCGTAGCAGGATCGTATGGGCCTCTCAACACTGGCTCGCCGTTCAACATCAGCGGTCCCGGACCGGCATCCACGAAAGCGGCCCATTTTCCTCGGCCGAATCCGCCGGCATTGCCAAGTCCACTACTACTCGACGCCCATCGTTCCGGGGCGCAATCCGGACGCGTCGCTCGCGCCAGAGCACGCCGCTCCCGATCGATTACGGGCACGAGTCGCCCGGAGGCAACCGCTTCGCGCAGCGCTTTCTCAATACCTTCGTTATCAGCCGGCAGGTTCCAGTGCGCGACATCCAACAGATCGCGCAGAAACGAACGTATGACATCAAGTTCACGTTTCCCGGTCACCGTCCGCAGGTCCGGGCGCGGCCGAAAGTGAAGATCGAAATCCCGTCTATCCAGTTCGCGCTGTCGGTCGTCGATCGTTAATGAAGACGACCCGTCACGCGTCCGGCTAACTGACCCGCCGTATAACTCCGCTCCTCGCAGTTCCCGAGCGAGCCGCCGGTATTGCCATACCGGATGCAGCCTACATTTCCACCCATTTTCCAGCGGTACATCGAGCGTATTCCATTGCATAGATATCCGAATCAATCTCCGCATAAAGAAGCGGATATACCTAGCATGAAACGCAGACCGCTCTGTCAAAAAACGTCAAGTACCGCGCATCACATCCCCTACCCCTCCCGCGCCTCCCTCAACTCCCCCGCGATGAAATCAACAAACGTCCGAATCCGCGCCGACATCTGATGCCTCTGCGAGTACACGGCAAAAATATCCGCACCCGGCGTCTCAAACCCTGGCAGCACCTGCACGAGCCGTCCATCCGCCAGATACTCATTGACGTCCCACTCGGCGCGCATCAAAACGCCGTGCCCATCGAGCGCCCACTTGACCGCGATCTCGCCGTCATTCGTCGTCAGATTGCCATTGATGCGCACCGCTTCCGTCTTGCGCGCAGCGCCGCGCCCTGTCGCGAGCCGCCATACGCCGTACGCTTCGTCGCCCTGCCGTATGCCGATGCAGTTGTGCCTCACCAGTTCGCGCGGCGTGATCGGCATCCCATACTCGGCGATGTACGAAGGCGCCGCGCACAGCAACCGGCGGTTCGGCGCAAGCCGCCGGGCGACGACGCGTGTGTCGGGCGGCTCGCCAAAGCGGATGCAGACGTCGAACGCGTCGTCGGTAAGCGGCGGCGGCGTGACGGACAACTGCAACTGCACCGCGACCTGCGGATAACGGTTCACGAAGCGCGAGATCGCCGGCGCGACATGGCTGCGCCCGAACCCAAGCGTCGCATTCACCCGCAGCAAACCCTTCGGGCTCTTCTTCGCGCTGCCCAGCAACTCGGACAGCGCGTCGATTTCATCGAGTATCCGCCGCGCGTGCTCCAGGTACACCTCGCCCTCGGGCGTCAGCATCATCCGGCGCGTCGTCCGGTTCACGAGCGGCACGCCCGCGCGCTGCTCCATCTGCGTCAGACGCTTGCTCACGGCGGCAGGCGTCAAACCCAGCTCGCGCGCCGCCGCGCTCAGGCTGCCTGATGCAGCGAGCGTCGAGAAAAAGCTCAGGTCGGTCGGTTGAACGGTTCCGGTCACGGCCAGATTTGTGAATTCAAGTTAAAGATGCTTTGAGTTTAGCACCGGTTACCGCGCTTTCAGTTGGGTACAGTCAGTTCCATTCCAGATAAATTGAAAGGAGCGAGACATGAACACCTATCGCATTGCGACGATCCCTGGCGACGGCATCGGCAAAGAAGTCGTGCCAGCGGGCAAGGAAGTGCTGGAAGCGCTGGCGCGCACCAGCAACAGCTTCCGGTTCGAATTCGAAAACTTCGACTGGGGCGCCGACTACTACCGCAAGCACGGCGTGATGATGCCCGCCGACGGCCTCGACGCGATCCGCAACAAGGACGCCATCCTGTTCGGCTCGGCGGGCGACCCCGACGTGCCAGATCACGTGACGCTGTGGGGCCTGCGCCTGAAGATCTGTCAGGGTTTCGATCAATACGCGAACGTGCGGCCGACGCGCATTCTCCCCGGCATCGACGCGCCGCTGAAGCGCTGCACGCCCGAAGACCTGAACTGGGTGATCGTCCGCGAAAACTCCGAGGGCGAATATTCGGGCGTCGGCGGCCGCGTGCATCAAGGGCATCCGATCGAAGCCGCTACCGACGTCTCCATCCTCACGCGCGCCGGCGTCGAGCGCATCATGCGCTTCGCGTTCCGACTGGCGCAGTCGCGCCCCCGCAAGCTGCTCACCGTCATCACGAAGAGCAACGCGCAGCGCCACGCCATGGTGATGTGGGACGAAGTCGCGCTGCAGATTTCGAAGGAATTCCCGGACGTCAAATGGGACAAGGAACTCGTCGATGCTTCGACGGCCCGCATGATCAACCGCCCCGCATCGCTCGACACCATCGTCGCCACCAACCTGCACGCCGACATCCTGAGCGACCTCGCCGCCGCGCTGGCGGGCAGCCTCGGCATCGCGCCGACGGGCAACATCGACCCGGAGCGCCGCTATCCGTCGATGTTCGAACCGATCCACGGTTCGGCATTCGACATCATGGGCAAGGGCCTCGCGAATCCGATCGGCACGTTCTGGTCGGTCGTGATGCTGCTCGAGCATCTCGGCGAATTCGAAGCGGCGCAGCGCGTGATGCGCGCAGTCGAGACCGTCACCGCGGATCCGTCGCTGCATACGGGCGATCTCGGCGGCAAGGCGACAACGGCGCAGGTGACGGCAGCCGTGTGCGCACTCGTCGAGAAGGTCGCCGTCGCCGCATAACGCGCATGCAAATCCGTGGTCGCGCGGCGCTCGCCGCCGCGACGGCGAGCGTGGCGAAAAGCGCGCTCGAAGGTTTCACGCACACAACAACAACTGACCCGCGAACGGCAGACAACGCGTGAAGCCTGAATTGTCCGGCACAGTCCGGCTCAACCTCCAAGGAGGAGACAGATGCAACCCGAACTCGAATCGCGGGTATCGCGCAAGCTCATGCTACGGATCATTCCGTTCGTGATGCTGCTGTACTTCGTCAGCTTTCTCGATCGCGTCAACGTCGGCTTCGCCGCCCTCACGATGAACAAGGCAATCGGTCTTTCGCCGACGGCCTTCGGTCTCGGCGGCGGGCTGTTCTTCATCGGCTATTTTCTGTTCGAAGTGCCGTCGAATCTCATCCTGCATCGCGTGGGCGCAAGGCTCTGGATCGCCCGCGTGATGGTGACTTGGGGCATCGTGTCGGCGGCTTCGGCGTTCGTCACGGGACCGACCAGCTTTTACGTGTTGCGCTTCGTGCTGGGCGTCGCGGAAGCGGGCTTCTTTCCTGGCATCATCCTGTATCTGAGCTTGTGGTTTCCGGGCAAGCAGCGCGCGGCGGCCGCCGCATGGTTCATGGCGGCCGCGCCGATCTCCACGGCCATCGGCTCGCCGATCTCCGGCGCGATCATGCAGTTGCCGCCGATGTTCGGCCTCGCCGACTGGCAATTGCTCTACATCATCGAGGCCGTGCCCGCCGTCGTGCTCGGCTTCGTCGTGTTGAAGTTCCTCACCGATACGCCGTCGAAAGCGCACTGGCTGAAGGACGACGAGCGCGAATGGCTGATCGCGAAGCTCAAGGCCGAGGCCGACGAGCGCAAGGGTCACTCGGGACATACGGCGGGCGCAATGAGTGCGTTGCGTGATCCGCGGGTGCTGGCGCTCGCGCTGATCTACTTCGGCACATCGGCGGGCTTGTATACGCTGGGTCTGTGGGCACCGCTCATCATCCGGCAGTACGGGTTCAGCGCGCTGCAAACGGGCCTGCTGACGGGCATTCCAAGCGTCCTGGCCGTGATTGCGATGGTGTTGTGGGCGCGGCACTCCGACCGGACGGAAGAACGTACCTGGCACGTCGTGATTCCGTGCGCGCTGGCATGCGTCGGCTTTATCTTCGCGGGACAGGCGGGCACGGCGCTTCTGATCGTGCTTGCGCTGGTGGTCGTCAATGTCGGCATCAGCGCGGCGAAGGCGCCGCTGTGGGCGATGCCGAGCATGTTCCTGTCAGGCGCGGGGGCCGCAGCGGGGATCGCGATGATCAACTCGGTCGGCAATCTGGGCGGCTTTGTCGGACCGTTTGCGATCGGCTGGCTCAAGAATGTGACGGGTGGATATGCGGCAGGCCTGTACGTGGTAGGCGCGACGCTGGCCGTGTCGGCGGCCGTCACGCTGATGCTCAGCCGCAAGGCCGCGCAGCAACCCGCCACGGCCTGCATGCGGCACGATCATTGATCGCTTTTAGATGAACATGGGCCGGTCCGGCGCAAACGTCACCGGCCCATCCTTCTGATCTTCTCCTTCCCGTCGCCGAACGCCTTGCGGGCCGTGCCCGTGGCCTGTTGCAAATCGCCCTTCAGTTGCTGCGTGGGATTGCCCGTCACCTTGCCGACGACTTCGTTGACCTTGCCCTTCACCTGCTGCGCAACCCCTTTGATCTGATCGCGGTTCATATCGCTCTCCCTGTCGATTGGCGCATTAGCGCCATCGGGGTGAGTAACATGCAATTCACGCGCCAGCGCTTACGCCAGCCACGTGGCGCGTCTCAGGCCCGACACGAAAGCGTCTTCATGACAACGCGCCGGTAACTTATACCAACGCATCATTCGACATCCGCCGCAAGCCGCTGCGCCGCCCACATCTCCAGTTCTTCAGCCGATATCGCCGGCGAATACAGGAATCCCTGCAATTCATCGCAACCGATGCTGCGCAGCGTATTCGCTTCGTCCTCGTTTTCGACGCCCTCCGCGACCACGCGCAAACCCAGCTCATGCCCAAGCTCGATGATCGCCTTGATGACGGCCAGATCCGCTGGCGCGGCGAGCATGTCGCGAACGAACGCCCGGTCGATCTTCAACCGGTCCAGCGGGAAGCGGTTCAGATAGCTAAGGCTCGAATAGCCCGTGCCGAAATCGTCGAGCGACAGCTTCACGCCGAGCGCGCGTATCGCGCGTATCGCGTCGAGATAGTTCTCCGCGCTATCCATCAACACCGTTTCGGTGATTTCGAGTTCCAGCCGCTGCGGCGCGACGCCATGCATCGCGAGACTGCGCCGCAATGTGTCGACGATATCCGCGTCGCGTAACTGGATCGCCGACAGATTGATCGACATGCGCAACTCGCCCAACTCGTCGTCGCGCCAGCGCGCGAGTTGCCGGCACGCTGCGTCGATGACCCACGCGCCGATCGGAATGATCAGCCGCGTCTCTTCGGCGATGGGAATGAACTGCGCGGGCGTCACCGCGCCGAGTTGCGGATGTGTCCAGCGCAGCAATCCTTCGACGCTCACGAGCGCGCCCGTTTGCGCATCGAGACACGGCTGAAAAGCGAGCCGCAGTTCGTGCCGCTCGATGGCCGTGCGCATGCAGGCTTCGAGCGCGAGCCGCTGACGTGCGCGCTCGGCCATATCCGGCGAGAAGAATTTCACGAGATTGCGTCCCGCTGCCTTCGCCTGATACATCGCGGCATCGGCGTTCTGCATCAGCGTTTCGATGTCCGTGCCGTCGTCCGGATAGAGCGCCACGCCCGCGCTGCACGCAACCTGCAGCGTGACGCCGCCGATCGCATGCGGCTCGCGCACGAGCGGCAGCAGACGTTCGTCGATGGTGCGCGCGACGTCGGCCGCGCTGCCTGCGTCGGCCAGAATCATCGTGAACTCGTCGCCGCCGAGACGGCTCACGGTATCGCTGCTGCGCACAGCCTGCACGAGACGCCGCGAAACGGAACGCAGCAGGCCGTCGCCGATATGATGGCCGAGCGAATCGTTGATGTCCTTGAAACGGTCGAGGTCGATGAAGAGCACGGCCACGCGTTGTTGAGCCTGCTTCGCGTGTTCGAGCGCGACGCCCAGCCGTTTCGTGAAGAGCGCGCGGTTCGGCAATTCCGTCAACACGTCATGCTCGGCGAGAAACTCGATGCGCGCCTCGCTCTTCTTGCGGTCGGTGATGTCGATCAGTGTGCAGATGTAGTGCGAGACGCTGCCGCGTTTGTCGCGCACCGCGCTGATCATCAGCCACGCGGGATAATCGCCGCCTTGACGCCGCCGGATCTGCGCTTCGCCGTTCCATGAACTGGAGCGGTCGACGAGCGTCGCGAGCGCCGTGATCACCGCGCCGCCATTCGCGCCAGCCACGATGAACGCGGGCGGCTGGCCCGCGATATCTTCCGCGCGATAACCCGTCGCGCGATAGAACGACGCATTGGCCGTCAGCAGACGCCGCTCCTGATCGAGAATCAGGATCGCTTCGGATGAAGCCTCGAACACCTTCGCCCACAGTTCGAGCCGCTGCTCCATCAGCTTGATCTGGTTGATCGGCGTGAACGCCGTCAGCACGGCGTCGCGGCCCTGGAAGTTGAGGCGCCGTGCGGACAGCATCGCCCATGTCGGCTCGGTGCTCGCCTTCCAGCGCACTTCGAATTCGTCGACGGCATCGCGATCGGACAATTGCTGGAAAAAGCGCGCGCGCACCGAGGAATCCAGACCGTACGCCCACGGGTCGGTCGTGCAGCCGTTGAGCCAGTACAGCGCGGGCTGGTTCGCATGCAGCACTTCATGACCGGGCACGGCAGTCACCATCATCGGCACGGGCGTCGATTCGACGAGCGCATGCTGCGCGGCCGACGCGCGCGCCGTCGCCGCGAGTTCCTTCTGCACGTCGCGCTCGCGGTCGAGTTGCTCGAGCATTTCGTTGAAGCCGCGCACCAGCTGGCCGATTTCATCCTGGCTGTGCCAGCTCGCGCGCACGGTGTGATCGCCCGTTCTGCGCACCGTGTCCATCACGCGCGCAAGCTGGCGCAACGGCCGCGAAATCTGCTGCGCGACGAAATACACCATGCCCAGAATGCTGCACAACAGGAAGAGCGCCGTGCCCAGGTGCAGCCACATGCGCGAGAAGAGGCCGCGCACGCGTGCATGCAACAGCTCGTCGAGCTGATCGGCCGTGCTGCGCCACGTATCCTGCACGCTGGCGACGAGCGTCTGCTGCTGCACGTCGACAATCGACAGCAGCGTCGGATCGACCTCGCCGTTGCTGTCGATGATGATGCGCGCCGCGTGCCGGTACGATTCGACAGCCGTCAGCATGCGCGCCATTGACGGCCCGAGCGTCGAGTCGAGCGCGTGATTGGCCGCGCCCGCTTCGGAAAAGTCAGAGCGCAGACCTTGCAGCACGGCATCGAGTTGCCCTTCGAGCACGAGATAGCGCGTGCGCAGTTCGTCATGCGAGCGCACGGCATGCACGCCTTCGTGCAACTGCCGGCCAATCCGGTTCACGGATTCGAGCAACGCGGGATAGCGCAAGATCGACAGCGACATCGCGTAGTAACTGTCGAGGTCGGGATCGAGAATCAGGTTCGACTGATTGCCGACGCGTGTCACGAGTTCGCGGCAGGCTTCGAGCGCTTCGTTGATTTGCGCGGCAGTGGGTTGCGCTTCGCGCGCCAGCACATCCAGCGCGGCGCGCACGCGGGTGTTCAGCCCGGCGCTTTCCAGATGCGCGCCGTAGCGCGCTTCCGTGCTGGCGAGATCCGTTTGCGCGCTCTTCAGGCGGGCAGCGGGCGGACGCTGTCCCGCGCCCGCCATCGCCACGTCGATCAAGGCATCGCGTACCGTGCCGATATACGCATTGCCGACAATCTCCTTGTTCGAGAAGTCGATCGAAATGTATTTCTCGTGGATCAGAATGCCGCTGATGTACACCACAGCCGTCAAATCGAGCAAATAGATCAGCAGCAGCTTGCGGCCTACGCGCAGACGCGCAAGCAGACGGAAGAATGGATTGCGCTTCATGGCATGCGCGCCATCGCGTACGACATCGAACGAGTCACACCGCACTCCCGGTCAGTGGAAGGTGAAAAACAGGCCTGCATGCCTCGATAAGGCCGCTCGCCATTACGGCATATCGGCGCATCGTATCGCGACTTTAGCGTTTGCTGAATAATCCCTTCGACGGTGCGCGAATGCTGCGCGCAGGTGCATTGAACAAGGGCTTTTAATCCGGTTCGCACCAACGTATGCCATGTACTGCGCGCTGCGCCTGAACCGGATCGAGCATACGCAAAACATGGTCCGCGCGCTCGTGGACAGAAATTTTCGGCAATACTTGAAGCTCATAGCCGAGCGTGAAATACATATGCATCAGCCGTTCATATTCGGCGATTGCACTATCGATGTCGTGACGACGCTCTGCGTCCTGCACATAGATTTCCGGCCACGGCGGCGTCATGAACACGCAATGGTGATAGCACCGCGCAAGATCGGATGTGGATGCAACGGGTTTGCCTGTCAGATGCTCCAGACCTGATACGGCATCGATCAGCCCGCGGTCGAAGAATACCCATTGATTGGGCACATCGGCTTCGGACAGATCGACGAGCGCAAGATCGGTTGCACGATGCAGGAACGCATGCAGGTCATGCCATGGCAAGGCCGTGCCATCCGCCTGCAATTCCGAGGCCACGATGCGTCTGCCCGGCTCCGCAACCACTCGATATCCACGCCGCGCGAGTTCATCGAGCAGCGTCGATTTGCCCCCGCCCGAACATCCCGAGATAACGACACGACGGTTCATACGCAGACGTGGAAGTGATTTTGGCGGCATGATATGTATTCGGATGACCCGGCCACGAAAAGGTGACGTGATGAACGAAGCGACCGACACGACACGCGACTTCGTCGTACGGACGATGAACGCCGCTGAAGTCGATCTCGCCATCGAATGGGCCGCGCGCGAAGGCTGGAATCCGGGCCTGTACGACGCGCACTGCTTTCGCGCCGCCGATCCCGACGGGTTCTTTATCGGCGAATTGCGCGGCGAGCCGGTCGGCTGCATTTCCGCCGTTGCTTATGGCGGGCAGTTCGGCTTCATTGGACTGTATATCGTGAGGCCGGAGTTTCGCGGCAAGGGATTGGGCTTGCGCATCTGGCAGCATGGAATCGCGTATCTCGGCAAGCGGAATATCGGGCTCGACGGCGTGGTCGCACAGCAGCCGAACTACAGGAAGTCAGGCTTTCAGCTCGCGCACCGGAACATACGCTTTCAGGGTATCGCGGAGGCCGGCATTACGGCATCGGCACTCACGGATGTACGCCAGTTGCCTTTCGACAAACTGGCGCTGTATGACGGGCGATTCTTTCCCGCGCCGCGCGAAGCGTTTTTGCGCGCATGGATCGATCAACCGGAAACCGTCGCGCTCGCAAACGTTGTCGATGAGCAGATACGCGGCTATGCGGTGCTGCGTCGATGCCGTGAAGGCCGCAAGATCGGCCCGCTGTTCGCCGACGATGCGCGAACCGCTGAAGCGCTGTTCACTGCACTTGCCGGGCGCTGCGCGGGCGAAGCCGTCGCGCTCGACGTGCCCGAGCTCAACACGGCAGCGATTGCGCTCGCCGAACGGCACGGCATGGCGAGCGTCTTTGAAACGGCGCGCATGTACACCAGGCACGCGCCGGACATTCCGCTTGCGCGGCTGTATGGCGTCACGTCATTCGAGCTTGGTTGAAGCCTTGAAAACTCAACGCGCGACCGATTACTTCGGATCGTAGCGATACACGCCGTGCCCCGTCTTGCGGCCCAGACGGCCCGCCGCCACGAGTTCGCGCAACAGCGGACACGCGCGGTATTTCGAGTCGCCGAAATCCTTCAGGAACACGTCCATCACGGAAAGGCACACGTCCAGCCCGATCAGGTCCGCGAGCGCGAGCGGGCCGATCGGATGGTTCGCGCCGAGCCGCATGCCCGCGTCGATCTCTTCCGCCGACGCAATGCCTTCCGCCAGAACGAAGAACGCCTCGTTGATCATCGGCACGAGAATGCGGTTCACCACGAAGCCGGGCGCATTCTTCACGCTGACGGGCGTCTTGCCGAGGCGCCCGGTCAGTTCGCGCACGGCGGCAGCCGTCTCGTCGCTGGTCTGCACGCCGCGAATCACTTCGACGAGCGGCAGCAACGGCACCGGGTTAAAGAAGTGCATGCCGACGAAGCGTTCCGCTTTGCCGAGCGTCGCAGCGAGCGCGGTGATCGAAATGGACGACGTGTTGGACGCGATGATCGTCTCGCCGCTCACCACGGATTCGATCTGCCGCAGGATGCGAATTTTCAGTTCGGCGTTTTCGGTCGCCGCTTCGACGACGAGGTCGACGCCTGACAGACGCTGATAGTCGGTCGAAGTCTCGATGCGCGTGAGCGCCGCATCGCGCGCCGCCGCTTCGATCTTGCCCTTCTCGACGAGCTTCGCGAGACTGGACGTGAGCGCCCCCATGCCCTTTTCGAGCGCGGCGTCCGTCACGTCGATCAGCACGACCTTCAGCCCCGCCACCGCCGATACCTGCGCGATGCCGTTGCCCATCGTGCCCGCGCCGACGATGCCGATTGTTTCGATCTTGTTTGCCATTGCTGCTCCTTTCTCCTGATTTGCGCTGAGTCATATCGATGCGCTGCACTGCACCATGGACGATACGATACCTGTTTCTCGCGCAATGACGTGTGAAAAACGGGTGGCAACCTGTCGCACGGTCCGCCTGCCGGACACGGCCGCTGGATATATCATCGGAAGAATTTCATTGAAGGCCCCGTCATGCAGCCCGTCGAACTGAACCCGAAGCGCAAGCGGGAGAACCCGCTCGTATGGATTTTCGAGCCTCTCGAACGCGATCCGGAATACTCGCGGGAACGGTTCTTCAACTTTCAGGCGGCGTATCTCGATGGCCTGCTGTATCTCGCGGTGGCAAGCGGCGACGAACCGTGGAACGGGCTGGTGGTGTGCACGTCGCATGACCGGCAAGCGGGGTTGCTCGATGACTTCCCTGCGCTCGCGCCGCATCCGGTGCTCGGCAAGTGGCTGTATGTGTCGCAGACCCATCCCGAGTTCGAAACGGTTGCGCATGAGATGGTCGCGCTTGCACGCGAGCGCGACCCGCGCATGGGCGTGCTGCCCGGCAAGCGCAAGCGGTCGCCCGATGTCGTCGAGATGAAGTCCTCGGCGCGGACGAAAAAGGCCCAGTAGCGCTTACCGCGGTACGCTCAGCCCTTCTCTTGCGAAGCGAAGTTGCCGCCGAAGGCGTGGTCGGAGACCGGAGCGTGGCAGACTGGTAGTTGCGTTTTTGCGCAAGCAAAAAAGCGCCGAAGCGAAGCGCCTTATTTCCATCCTTCGAGCCTGAGCGTCGCCCGCACCAACCGCTGCTCTTCCTGTTCGATTTCCTGCAGGCTTTCGCGCACGCCGTCGATGTGATCCGCCGCGGCCCGGTAGGCCTGCTCGGGCAGTTTGCCCGTCACCGCGTTGTAAAGCCGCGCATGCTGCCTGTCGATTCGCTTGCGATGCGGCTGCCGGTGATAGAGATTATTCACGGACGCAAACACCGAACTCAGCAGCAGCTCCGTCAGCGAGCGCAGCGTATGCACGAGCACCGGGTTGTGCGACGCCTCGCAGATCGCGAGATGAAACGCATGGTCGAGGCGCGCATGCGTGGCCGGATCGGTTTCGGCATGGTGCGCGGCGAGCATTTCCTCGTAGCGGCGCGTGATCATCATGTAATCGGCGGGCGTGCCGCGCAACGCGGCCAGACGCGCCGACTCGGCTTCGAGCATGCCGCGCACTTCGAACAGATCGTAAAGCGTGCGCGGCTGAGACGCGAGCAGATGCATCAACGGCGATTGCGGCGGCTGCGCAGTCAGGTTCGCGACGAACGAACCCTTGCCCTGCGCGGTTTCGATGATGCCCCGTGCGCGCAGCAGCTTCAGCCCTTCGCGCAAGGCCGTTCTCGATACGCCGAGCTTGTCCGTCAGGCGACGCTCCGATGGCAGCGCCTGCCCCGACCTCAGCACGCCGTCGACGATCAGCCTTTCGATGCGCTCGGCGACCACGTCGGCGATCTTGCGATCGGACTGTCTGGCGGGATTTTCCGGCTCTGAAATCACTGGTATGACCACTTGTAAAACAGGTTCTGGATGTCGCTCATGATAGCGCCAATCTCCTTTCCGCGCCCAGTTCCGCGCGCTATGCGTGGTCTCGCGGAAACCAAAAAACTGGTACGACCACCTGCCGTGTCCATCGACAGCGCTAGACGAAACGGGAACAATCGGCGGCAACACGGATAAGCGGCGCATGACACATCATGTGCGCCGGCGGAGACACCCCATGAGCTACGCCTACGACGAACGGATCGACGGACCACTCCCGTCGCATGACAAGGCCGCGCTGGTTGCCGAGCTGCAGCGTCTCGTGCCCTCGATGCAGCTGCTGCACGACAAGGAAGATCTGCGCCCGTTCGAGTGCGACGGTCTCGCCGCATATCGCACCACGCCGATGATGGTCGCGCTGCCCGATTCGATCGAGCAGGTGCAGGCGCTGTTGAGATTCGCGGCCGCGCGCAAGGTGCCCGTCATCGCGCGCGGCGCGGGCACGGGTCTGTCGGGCGGCGCGCTGCCGCTCGAACAGGGCATCCTGCTCGTGATGGCGCGCTTCAACCGCATCTTGCAGATCGACCCCGAGGCATCGATTGCGCGCGTGCAGCCGGGCGTGCGCAATCTCGCGATCTCACAGGCGGCCGCGATTCACGGTCTTTACTACGCGCCCGACCCTTCGTCGCAGATTGCCTGCTCGATCGGTGGCAATGTCGCAGAGAACGCGGGCGGCGTGCACTGCCTGAAATACGGCCTGACCGTGCACAACATCCTGAAGCTCGAAGTGCTGACCATCGACGGCGAGCGTCTGACGATAGGCTCCGAAGCGCTCGACTCGCCCGGCTTCGATCTGCTCGCGCTGCTGACGGGTTCCGAAGGCATGCTCGGCATCGTCACGGAAGTCACGGTCAAGCTGCTGACCAAACCGCAAAGCGCGAAGGTGCTGCTCGCGAGTTTCGACGATGTTGAAAAGGCGGGCGCTGCCGTCGCGCGGATCATCGGCGCGGGCGTGATTCCGGGCGGCCTCGAAATGATGGACAACCTCGCGATCCGCGCCGCCGAAGACTTCATCCACGCGGGCTATCCCGTCGATGCGCAAGCGATCCTGCTGTGCGAACTCGACGGCGCGGAATCCGATGTGCAGGAAGATTGCGATTGCGTCGGTGCATTGCTGCGTGAAGCAGGCGCAACCGATATTCGCATCGCTCGGGACGAAGCCGAACGGCAACGCTTCTGGGCGGGCCGCAAGAATGCATTCCCCGCCGTGGGCCGCATCTCGCCGGATTACTACTGCATGGACGGCACGATTCCGCGCCGCCAACTCGCACGCGTATTGCGCGACATCGCCGAACTCTCGAACGAATATGGTCTGCGAGTCGCGAACGTATTTCATGCAGGCGACGGCAACATGCATCCGCTGATTCTGTTCGACGCCAACGCACCTGGAGAAATGGAGCGCGCCGAAACGCTCGGCGCGAAGATTCTCGAACTGTGTGTCGAAGTGGGCGGCAGCATCACGGGCGAACACGGCGTTGGACGGGAGAAGATCAACCAGATGTGCGTGCAGTTCAGCAGCGCGGAACTCACGCTGTTCCATTCGCTGAAGGCCGCTTTCGACCCTGACGGTCTGCTCAATCCCGGCAAAAACGTTCCCACGCTGCATCGCTGCGCCGAACACGGCGCGATGCATATACATCACGGCAAGCTGCCGTTTCCCGAGCTGGAGCGCTTCTGATGAGACGCGAATTCGATTCGATGGACGATAGCGCGCGTCTCGTCGCGCAAGTGCAGCGCGCCGTCGCCCAGCACACGCCGTTGCGCATTCGCGGCGGCGACAGCAAGCGTTTTCTGGGCCGCGACGTGCAAGGCGAAGAACTCGACACGCGCTCGCATCGCGGCGTCGTTGCATACGACCCGACCGAACTGGTGATCACCGCGCGCGCCGGCACGCCGCTCGTCGAACTGAACGCCGTGCTCGACGACGCCGATCAGATGCTGCCGTGCGAGCCGCCGCTTTTCGACGGCAAGGGCACGCTCGGCGGCGCCGTCGCGGCTGGCCTTTCGGGACCGCGCCGGCCGTGGGCGGGATCGATGCGCGACTTCGTGCTCGGCTGCCGCGTGATCACGGGCGACGGCGATCATCTGCGCTTTGGCGGTCAGGTGATGAAGAACGTCGCGGGCTATGACATGTCGCGTCTGCTCGCGGGCAGTTTCGGCTCGCTCGGCGTGTTGACGGAGGTGTCGTTGAAAGTGCTGCCGAAACCGCGCGCGCGCCGCAGCTTCGCGCTCACGGTCGGCGCCGATGACGCGATGCGCGAGCTGTCGGCATGGCGCAAGGCCGCGCTGCCTGTGAGCGGCGCATGTTATGCCGATGGCAGGCTGCAGGTGCGGCTCGAAGGCGGAAGCGGATCGGTGAAGTCGGCCGTGGACCGGATCGGCGGAGAAGAAATCGACTGCGCGTTCTGGGATGCGCTGCGCGATCATCGGCTTCCGTTCTTCGCGGACACGCGTCCGTTGTGGCGTCTATCGCTGCCGAATGCGACGCCGTTGATGCCGTTGCCCGGCGATGTGCTGCTCGACTGGGCGGGTGCGCAGCGCTGGCTCAAGAGCGATGCGCCCGCCGCCGACATCCGTCGGCTCGCGCATGCGGCGGGCGGTCACGCGACCTGCTTCACGCCGTCGCCCGATCGCGAGCCGTTCCAGCCGCTCGCCGCGCCGCTGCTGCGCTATCAGCATCAATTGAAACGCCGCCTCGATCCGAGTGGCGTGCTGAACCCTGGCCGACTGTACGCCGATCTCTGAAGCGAGCGCGATCATGCAAACGAATCTCGACTCTCACGCGAAGACCCTGCCCGATGCAGCCGAAGCGGAAAGCATCCTGCGCTCGTGTGTGCATTGCGGTTTCTGCAATGCGACGTGTCCGACGTATCAACTGCTCGGTAATGAACTCGACGGACCGCGTGGGCGTATCTATCTGATCAAGCAGTTGCTCGAAGGCGAACCTGTCAGCGACAGGACGCAACTGCATCTGGACCGGTGTCTGACGTGCCGCAATTGCGAAACGACGTGTCCGTCGGGCGTGACGTATCACCGGCTGCTCGATATCGGGCGCGCCGAGCTCGAACGGCGTGTGGAGCGGCCCGTCGGCGAGCGGCTGGCGCGCAAGGGCCTGCGGACGGTGATTCCGCGGCCTGCTGTGTTCGATGCCTTGCTGAAGACGGGGCGCGCTTTGCGGCCATTGTTGCCTGCCGGCGTGCAGGCGAAGATTCCGGCGCGTGCCGCCGTGCCTGCGAAAGCGCGTCCCGCGTTGCGTCATGCGCGTCGCGTGTTGATGCTCGAAGGTTGCGTGCAGACTTCGTTGTCGCCGAATACGAATGCGGCTGCGGCGCGCGTGCTCGATCGGCTGGGGATTAGCGTGGTGTCCGTTCGCGAAGCCGGGTGCTGTGGGGCGACTGACTATCATCTGAATGCGCAGGACGCAGGGCTGGATCGGGCGCGGCGCAATATCGATGCGTGGTGGCCGGCAATCGAAGCCGGCGCCGAAGCGGTCGTGCAGACGGCGAGCGGCTGTGGCGCGTTCGTGAAGGAATATGGGCATCTGTTGCGTAATGATCCGCTTTATGCGGCGAAGGCCGCGAGGGTGAGTGCGCTGGCGCGCGATCTCGTCGAGGTGCTGGGTGCGGAGCCGCTCGATGCATTGCGGCCCGCTGATGATGCCGTCGCGAAGCGGGTCGCGTTTCATTGCCCTTGCACGTTGCAGCATGCGCAGAAGCTCGGCGGCGCGGTGGAGAGTGTGCTTGCGCGGTTAGGGTTCGATCTTGCTGCTGTGCCCGATGGGCATCTTTGCTGCGGCTCGGCGGGGACGTATTCGATTACGCAGCCTGAGCTCGCGCAGAAGTTGCGGGATAACAAGATGCTGGCGCTTGAGAGTGGCAGGCCGGATGTTATCGCTACTGCGAATATTGGTTGCCAGATGCATCTCGACGGGGCTGGGAAGACACAGGTGCGGCACTGGATTGAGTTGGTCGAGGAAGGGTTGGGAGTGTAAGGGTAGGTTTTGGGGTGCGCTTTTTTGCGCTGGCATCCGATTTGTTAGCGTGCTTCACGCGGCGTCCCTTGTGCGCTTGCCTTTTCGCTCGCATCCGCGTTACGTTAGCGTGCTTCACACGTCGCCCCTGTGCGCTGGCATCCGCGATGCGTTAGCGTGCTTCACGCGTCGCCCCTGTGCGCTTGCCTTTGCGCCGGCATCCGCGATGCGTTATCTAGCTTCACGCGTCGCCCCTGTGCGCTTGCCTTTGCGCTGGCATCCGCGATGCGTTA